>DMHJ01000204.1 GCA_003449495.1 Clostridiales bacterium UBA8153 | reverse complement strand
AGCTGGGCGGGCTTTGGGGGAGAGGCATCCCCGGGCCTTCTTCCACCGACGGCAGCTGCTGGGGGAACACGGTGCTCCACTACGACCCGGTGCAGGCAGCCGCCACCGGCGTCGTAGTAGGCGCGGGAGGTTTCCAACTCTTCGGGAGACGACGGGAGCTACCTGGGGCAGCCCTACCAACTGGCAGCGCGGGTGCTCCAAGGAGCCTCCGGCCACCGCCCCTTCGTTTCTGAACACCTGGACGTAGGCCGACCTCGCCGGTGGGATTCAGCGCTTGCACCCGCTGTTCAAGGGCACTCAGCGCACCATCAGACTTCGCTCGTGGTCAACTGCACCAGGCCCTTTCCTCCCTTCTTCTGGATGCCCGCACGTTAGGTTTCCCCGTTGGGCTTACCTGCTAGGCAGTGCCGCACATTTCCGTCCCTCCCCGGCGTCGGGCCAGACCCCGGCCTGACTCCTGCGGCCCGGGCGGGCCGGGCGCTGCACGCGCCGGCCGGTGTACCGGGGGCAAGGATAAGCAGTGAGGTAAAGTGAGGTAAGGAGCGGGAAAGCGGCTCCACCGCCCGGTGGAGGATCGTGGCGATGGAGGCGCTGCCGGATCTAGTGACCCCACCCGCTCAAGTGCAGCAGGTGTGACAGGAGCAGACACCAACCGGCGCCGCCCACCGCCGGGAAGGGGCGGATTTGAGCCCGGACCTGTTCACCATGGGCAGAAGGTCGGCGGCGGCCACGCACATGAAGGCTCCGGCAGATAGGGCCAGAGCTACCCCGGGCCGCCGCTCCCCCGGCCGGTACCGCCCCGGCACGAAGGCGGTAACCAGCGGCAGGGTGGCGCCACCCAAGGTCGTGGCCAGAGACAACATAGCACAGGCCGGCCGGGCCACCTGGGCACTGCAATGACAGGCCGGCTATACTGTCGGCCAGCTTGTGCAAGATCACCGCAAGAATACCACCAAGCCCAGCTGCCAGCGGAGGGCAGAGGCCAGCACGATGACCAAGCCGCCATAGAAGGTGGGCATGACCAGCCCGGCCTAGGCTCCCGTCGCCGTGCCCGCCCGGCACACCGCGCGCGTCTCCTCACCGAAGCGAAAATAGGCGGTGAACACGCGCTCAAGGAGCTAAACCAGCCCGAACCTGGCCGGCACCCAATAGGCGGTGGTTCCGCCCGCCTCTAAGGCCTCGGGCAGTAGCTTGTCCGCTGCTACGGTCAAGAGGAATCCCGCGCTCAACGCCGTGAGCTTCATCAGCCCGGGCCTGATACTTGCCCACCGGCTGTGGGAATGCCAAAACGGTTATAGGATCGAGCCCCCGCTACCGGTGTGGCGGGTAGGGGGTTTCTCGCTACGAAGTCGGACTGTACGTAAATGCGGTTGTACTGTAGTAGACTAAACTACGGGTATGCATTACAATGGAGGGGGGTTGGGTGGGTACCGTGCTTGTGATAGCGCCCACATTCCCAAAATGGTTGCACGATCCATGGTTTTCCACCATCCACTAACCACAGGGAGGGCCACGGGTGAAGCAGCTTTTGACCATCGACGAGGCCGCCGAGTATCTGCGGGTTACCCCGGCCACCATCTACCGCTGGTGCCGGGCCGGCCGGCTGCCCGCCCTCAAGATCGGCAAGCAATGGCGGGTAAGCGCCTCCGACTTGCGGGATTGGCTGGAGCAGCAGAAGGACCAGGAGCCAGAGGTGGTAGCCTTCGGGCGCACTCCCGAGCATGTGCTCGGGCTAGTGTCGTCTCCCGACCAGGCGCCCCGGTTTGTCCTGCACTTTCTGAGGAGAGCCCGGCTGGCCGGGGCCCGGCTGGTGTATGCTTCGCTCCAGTCCTCCAGAGAATTTCTGGGACAGGCCAAGGCCGCGGGCATCGACACCTCCACCCTGGAAAGCCAGGGCCACTTGGTGGTGGCAGACTTGGGCGACCGGTCCGGCCAATACAGCCTGCCGGAGCTGCGCGGCTATTGGCGAGCCGTGACCATACAGACCAGCGGTCTCCCTACCTGGCTGGTCACTTCATGCTTCGGCCCGGCCGATGAGTTTGACCGCCTCATGGATGCCGAGCGGGACCTGGATGGCCTGGTCAAAGAAGCGCCGCTCCTGTCCGTCTGCATCTTCCGCCACGACATCCTGCCCCCGGCCCACCTGCTGGAACTGGCCCGGCTGCATGCCGCCACCATGCTGTTTGACCCCGTCCAGCCCCTGTTCCTCAGGCAGACGCTGGTGGTCTAAGTCCCGGCAAGCGCAGGTCTTCCCGCGAAAGCGAGCAGGGAGTAGCGGCCGGTTACCGGCACCGCACCTGACAAGCTCACCGGAAGGCCGGCCTGTCCGGGTTGGGCGCTACCCCTAGCCGGGTGGGCTATTGGAGGACGCCCTGCAGGAGCCCCCCTACGGCAGCGGGCACCTCTGCCACCTGTACGCCTGCTGCCCGCAGGACCTCTTCCTTGGAGACGGCCTTCCCCGTGCTACCGGCGATAATGGCCCCGGCGTGACCCATGCGCTTGCCCTCCGGCGCGGTGCGCCCGGCTATGTAAGCCACCACGGGCTTGGCGTAACCCCGGCGTAAGATCCAGCCCGCCGCCTCTTCCTCCATGGACCCGCCCACCTCGCCCACCAGTACCACCGCCCGGGTGGCGGGATCCTGCTCGAACTGGGGCAGCAGGTCCACAAACCGGGTGCCCACCACCGGGTCGCCCCCGCACCCCACGAAGGTAGACACGCCGTAGCCGGCGGCGACGATGTGGGAGGCCACCTCGTTGCTGAGGGTCCCGCTCCGCGACATCAGCCCGACGCACCCGGGGCGCCACACCTGATCGAGCCATACCGGCACAAAACCGAGCATGGTATGACCCGGTACGGCCAACCCCGGGGTGTTGGGGCCCACTACCGAGGCCCGGCGCGCCCGGGCCTCCCCGACCACTGCCATCACATCCTGGACGGGCACGCCGTCAGTCAACCACACCACCAGCTGCATCCCGGCCTCCAGGGCCTCTAACGCCGCCTCTTTGGCAAAGGCGGCCGGCACCAAGATCACGGCGACCTCCGCCGGGTGCCGGCGCCGGGCTCGCTGCACCGTGTGATACACGGGCACGCCGTGCACCACCTCGCCCTCTTTGCCCGGGGTCACCCCGGCCACGATACGGGCACCGGCGGAAAGCATGCGTTCCGTCCAAAACCGGCTTTCCCGGCCGGTGATCCCCTGCACCACCACACCGCCGCCAGCGGGCAACATCAGTGTCATTGCGCTTCCCTCGCCATCTTGACGGCTTTGCGCACCGCGCTCTCGGTGTCGGGACACGAGGCTATACCCAGTTCCTCCCAGAAGATCCGGCGGGCCTCTTCTTCCCCGGTGCCACGGATAGCCGCCACCACCGGTTTGACAGTGCCCAGTTCCTTGAGGGCATCGGCCAGCCCCCGGCAGATCACGTCTGCCCGGGACACCAAACCGAAGGTGTTGATGAGCAGCACCTTCACTTCGGGGTCTCCCAGGACCAGGCGCAGTCCATGGTAGGCATTGCGGTAGTTGGCGCCTCCCGACTCCAGGAAGTTGGCCGCCCGGGCACCCTCCCGGGCCACCAGGTCCAGCGTGGCGAGGCTGAGCCCGGCCCCGGTACACAGTAGCCCAATGCTCCCGGACAGCTTCACATAGTTCAGCCCGTGCTGAGCGGCTTCATACTCCAAGTCGTGATCGAAGTGGGCGCGCGTCCTCGGTACCCAGGGCTGGCGGAAAAGGGCATTGTCGTTGATGATCAGTTTGGCGTCCGCGGCCACCAGGCTACCGGCGGTGGTGAGCGCCAGGGGATTGATCTCCGCCAACTCGGCGTCCCGCTGGCGAAACAGCCGGAAAAGCTCCGTGGCCACCGTCACTCCCTGGTGCATGGCTGCCGGGGGTAGGCCGGCGTCGGCCAGAAGGTTCCAGACCTGGAACCCCTGCAGTCCTCTCGCGATCTCCACGGGTTGGGTGAACACCAGCTGGGGCGTGGTGGCGGCCTGCTTTTCGATGTCTATACCTCCGGCTCCGCTCACCATGAGCACCGGGGCAGGCAACGCCGGGTCGATGGTCACCGACAGGTAGAACTCCCGGGCGATATCCAGCCGCTCTTCCACCAGGACGGATCGTACGGGCTCCCCGGCCAGCATCATCCCTAACAACCGGGCGGCCGCCGCTTGGGCCGCCGCGGGATCGCCGGCGAAATTGATGCCGCCCGCCTTACCCCGCCCACCGCTGAGCACCTGGGCCTTGACCACCACCGGCCGGCCCAGTTCTTGGGCCACGGCGGCGGCTTCCTCCGGGTCCTTCACCACCCGTCCCCGGGGCACCGGCAGGCCGTGTTCCCGGAAGACCGCTTTGGCTTCCCACTCAAACAGCTTCATGGCTCGCCCATCCCTTCCCCCATCCCGACGAGGGCAGTCCGCCGGGCTCCTCGACCTTACAGTTCGGTAAGCAGCCGGACGAGCAAGGCCGTGCGCGGGGCAAAGGCGGCCACCAAGGCATACTCGTCGCCAGAATGGGCCCCGTCTCCCGCCGCGCCCAGCCCGTCCAGGGTGGGCACTCCAATGGCAGCGGTGAAGTTGCCGTCGCTCCCGCCTCCGGTCATCCCGGTCTCCAGGACAAA
>DMHJ01000027.1 GCA_003449495.1 Clostridiales bacterium UBA8153 | reverse complement strand
ATCCCAAACAGCGGGACGGCTTTGACCGTAAGGCCCAGCTCCCTCTGCAGCCCGCCTTGGGTGTCCTTTTTCTCGTGGACCCGCTCCGGACGGTAATTGGCAATGCTGCACGGGTCGTGGGCGGGGTCGAACTCGTGGTAGTTGCTGCCGTTGATGATACCGTAAAGGTCGTGGCGTCCCGTCCTGAGCAGCCCGTCCATGCGCTCCCCGAATTCCGGAGTTTGGATCTCCTCGGCATAGCGGCGACTCACGGTGTTGATGGCATCGGCATACAGGAGCCCGGCCTTCACGAAGGACAACTCACCGTAAAACTCCAGCTGCTCCGGCCGGGATCACTGCCCGTTTCCTTACCAGAAGCCCCAGGGTCTCCCGGGAGAAGTTCCCCCGGTAGCGGAGGTCATGGATGATGAGAACCGTGGAGATGCGTTGGCAGAATTGCTGGCCGCGACGGAGGTTTCAGCAGAAAGGGCACCGGCCCGGTCTGCCAGTCATTACAGTGAATGGCGTCTGGCCGGAACTTCAGCCGGAGCCGCAGGTCGACAACGGCCCGGGAGAGAACGCGTAGCGCTCGGAGTCGTCGCCCTGGTAGCAGATGCCCGTCCGGTCGAACAGATGGTAGTTATCGACGAAGTACCCGGGCAGCTGGCGGGAGTCGCCGCCCAGGCGCGCTTCGATATGGGCCTCTCATGGTATGGCGGTCTCCCGGCGAGAGCCCACCGTTACCGGGAAGTCCGCCTGGGTGTCCGCGGGTTGGATAATGTGCCGGTACCTGGGCATGACGATGCGGAAGTCATTGTTCAGCATGGCCGGGGCTTCGGGCGGCGAGCCGGCGACGTCAGCCAGTCCCCCGATCTTGACAGAAGGGGCCACTCCGGCCGCGGCCACCAGAATGCGGAGATTCCTGTCCACCGTCATGGGTCATGACTCCCTCCTTGCCTCGAGCATACCTCTTTCACCGGTGACCGGCCCCCCGGTGTAGCCCGCGTTCATGGCTGGCATCTCGTGGGCGGCACTCTCCGGTGCCGTCGGATCAATGAACACCCCGGCACCCCACTCAAAGCCCGCCGTGACGGTGAGCCGTGGCAGAAGCTCAAGATGCCGGTGGTACTGACCGCGGTCGCCGGCCGCGGGTGCGGGTGCAACATCGGGTTGTAGTTGAGTTCAGGGAACCCCCCTTCCAGCCGGCCGCTGGTGCACACCAGCAGCCGGGCCAGTTCCGCCAGCTCCCGTCCGTCCAGGTCCAACACTGAGCTGTGCTGGAGCGGGTGGTTGTTCATCCCGTAGGGAAACCGGGAAACGAACGGGCAATGGCAGAAAAAGCCCGGGCCTTCTTCCACCGGCCGCAGCTTGCGGGGGAACACCGGTGCTCCCCTACGGCACAGTGCAGGCAGCCGCCACCGGCGTCGTAGTAGGCGCGGGAGGTCTGCAACTCTTCGGAGACGGCGGGAGCTACCAGGGGCAGCCCTACCGCCCGGCAGTGCGGGTGCTCCAAGGAGCCTCCGGCCACCGCCCTTCGTTTTTGCACACCTGGACGTAAACCGACCTCGCCGGTGCGGTTCAGCGCTTGCACCCGCTGTTCAAGGGCACTCAGCGCCAGCCCCATCTGCCCCTGGGAGTAGTCGTAGATGGAGATGCGGTGGATGGGTGTCCACCAGCACTTCATGGCAGCCCTTACCGGCCATGCTCACCGGCGGACCGCCGGTGTCCGCCTGCCCAAGAGCCCGGCGGGGAACTGGTTGGGAAACGCCCGCACCGACCAACCCGGGGTGTTGGGACCCGCTTTCTTCTCCCGGCAGGCCAAGACCCCGGGAGGAGTCAGGTGCTCATTGCCCTGGCAAAACGGGCAGTTGCCGCCGGCGCGCTGGTGCGGGGTGCGCCGGATAGGGTAAGGGCGTCTGCCCCAGCCCGTGGCGATGCTCGACCAGCGCGCCTGAACGGGTCCTTGCCCAGTTCCGACAAGATGGCAGACCCCGTTACTCTGGTGAGTACGCGGCGGCCCCAAGGCTGAGAGCCCGCAGTCTAACCGGTAGCCGGTCCCCGCCGGATCCGGCGGGACGTTGCCTTCCCGTCCACCCTCGGCCCGGCGGCCGCCCATGCCCGCACCGGGCGCATACCCCGGTGTCGCGGATCTCCTGGCGAGTTCAGGACGGCAGTTGGCCGGTGTATGCGGCGGTACAGTGGTACCGGCACCCGGGTATCCGCCGCGGGGTACATCCTGCTCACCCGGGCAGGTGCCATACCCCTGCTAGACGCTGGCCTGGGGCTGACCCTTCCGGTACGGCCCGGAGGGGATCTCCCGCCGCGTCCAGGCAGGCAGGCCAGAGCCGTAACCACCGTCTCATGGCCCGCCCATCCCTTCCCCCATCCCGACGAGGGCAGTCCGCCGGGTTCCTCGACCTTACAGTTCGGTAAGCAGCCGGACGAGCAGGGCCGTGCGCGGGGCAAAGGCGGCCACCAAGGCATACTCGTCGCCGGAATGGGCCCCGCCTCCCGGCGCGCCCAGGCCGTCCAGGGTGGGCACTCCAATGGCAGCGGTGAAGTTGCCGTCGCTCCCGCCCCCGGACATCCCGGTCTCCAGGACAAATCCCAATTCGCGGGCGAACCCTTGGGCCTTGCGGGCCAGCTCCGCCATGGCCGGGCTGCACTCCATGGGCGGCCGGTTGAGCCCGCCCGAGATCTTCACGGTCGTCCCCGGTGTGACCGGGGTCAGGGCCTGGAAGGCACGCTGGATGTCCTCGCCGGCGGCCTTGGTGGCCACGCGCACGTCGATGCTGGCGCCGGCCTGCTCGGCAACGACGTTCCTGCGGGTCCCGCCGTGGATGGGAGCTACGTTTACCGTAGTGCCGGTGGCCGGGTCGTTCAACCGGTGCAGGGCCAAAATCTGGTGGGCCAGCTCCACCACGGCGCTGGCCCCAGCCCCGGGGTCGGCACCGGCGTGGGCGGCCTTTCCGGTGACCTGGATCTTGAACGTGCCTACCCCTTTGCGGGCCACCGTGATCTTGTCCCCCGGGCCGATGCCCGCTTCCAGCACCAGCACGTGGCG
>DMHJ01000166.1:1605-10149 GCA_003449495.1 Clostridiales bacterium UBA8153 | reverse complement strand
GGAAGCCACCGCCGCCCGCACCACCCGCCCCCTTCCTACCCGGCATTCGCCCGGTTTCTCCGGACCAACCCGCCCGGTCCACCCGGCACAGCCGTCACCATCGCGTCTGCCTGATGGGTTCGAACCGGTCCTTCAGGCGCTTCGCCACATCGGGAAGCGTAGTGTACTCCATGGCGTCCAAGGGCAGGCGGTGGGGCTCAAAGGGCCCCATCTGCCGCATGTAGTCGGCAACTTCCAGGGCCCGCTGCCGGGCCCGGTCGAAGGATTTGTCTGCGAAAAAGTCGTGGGGGCCTCCCAGCCGGCCGCCCGCCAGTTGGTACCCGGCGGCGATGACCCGGGGCGGGCCGTCAAACCGGGTGGGCGTGGCATCGCAAAACCCCACGGGCATGAGCGGACCACTGTGGGAACCGCGCATCCAACCGGCAACCAGGTGCGGCGTGGCAAAGGGCTCCAGGACCTCTCCCACTGCCGGCAGGCCGTTCTGGCAACGTACGATGCACACCGGATCGTCCTTGCCGATGTAACGCCCGGCCATAAGATTGAGTTTCTGGGTGGAAGAGGAGGCCCCCGGCTCCGGGAGCGTGCGGGAGTGCACCGACTTGATGCAGTACCGGGACGATGCCCCGATGAAGACCAGCATATCGTAAAGCTCTTCGGGGCAGTCAAAGAACACCCGGCAGTTGGCCACCAGGTCATGGACTTCAAACCGGAAACCCTTGTGCATCTTCCCGTCGATGACCAGTCCGGCAGTGTTGAATGGGTCGGCGAACATCTTGTACAGGGGAAGGTTCCACGCCCCCGGGTCCGTCTTATCGGCGGCCAGGATGACCACTGGTTCGGACAGGCGCTCCACGAACTCCATCTCCGCTACCCCGGGTCCCAGGCCTTTGATGTTACCCGAAAAAGCATCGGCCAGCAGGTCCTGGCCCGCTCCATACAGTTTGAGGCTGCAGGCCACCTCGGTGCAGGCCACAAACAGGTCCCAGGCCAGCTGGTGGATGCTGGGATTATCCTCGCCGTTGCGATGGGTCATCACCAGCACCAGGTCGTCACCAACGGTGAGCACCGACCAGTCGGTGAGCAGGTCGGCCCCGTGTTCTGCTAGAAACTGGCGCGCCCGGGCTACCAGCGCCGAGTGCACACTGCAATGCCCGACATAACCGCCGATGTCCGCTTTGATCACGCTCAGGGTAATGCTACCGGCCACCACAGGTTCCCCCTTTGGTTGGATGCGCTTCGTGATACGCGTGCGATTCTCTGGTCGTTCAAGGTTATTCCTCTGTGCTTTCCCGACCGCCCTGGCGGCGCCCAGGCCGGCAGAGGTCGGCACCGCCCGGCCCCGGGGAAGCCGGCCACCCGGGAGTGGTCACGCCGGCCTAGTCCCACCAGGGCGGTCCGTCACCCAACTTGACCTCTACCCGGTCATTCCGTGCGCCTTGCCCCAGCCAAAGGGACGACCTGCCTCTGCCTTGCCCGGCCCGGCCGGGCCGTGGTTGCCGTCGCCCACCTGAGGAGGCAACCGGGCGGCCGGGTCACCCCGGCCGCCTAACCACAGAGGTCAGTCTTGGTAGAGGGGGAAATTGGCGCACATGGCGCGGACTTGTCGTCCGATCTTCTCCAGTGCCTCCCGGTCACTGCGCGCGGCGATCGCCCGGTCGATGCAGGAGGCGATGATCTCCATCTCCGCTACGCCCATACCGCGCGTGGTCACGGCGGGCGTACCGATGCGGATGCCGCTGGTCACCGTAGGGCTCCTGGTCTCAAAGGGGATGGTGTTCTTATTCACGGTAATCCCCACCTGGTCGAGGACGGCTTCTGCCGTCTTGCCGGACACCTTCTTGCTGGTAAGGTCCACCAGTATAAGATGGTTATCGGTGCCCCCGGACACCAGGCGGAATCCGCGCTCTCCCAGCGCGTTGGCCAGCGCCCGGGCGTTCTCCAGGATACGTCCCTGGTAGTACCCAAACTCCGGTGCCAGCGCCTCGCCTAGCGCCACCGCTTTGGCCGCGATGATGTGCATGAGCGGTCCACCCTGTATGCCGGGAAACACGGCTTTATCGATGGCTTTGGCATGCTCCTCCCGGCAGAGGATCAAACCACCCCGGGGACCCCGCAAAGTTTTATGGGTGGTGGTGGTCACAAACTCCGCATACGGCACCGGGCTAGGGTGCAGCCCCGCGGCCACCAGGCCGGCAATGTGAGCCATGTCCACCATGAAGCTGGCGCCGGCCTCCCGGGCTATGCTCCCCAGTGCGGCAAAGTCGATGACGCGGGGGTAGGCGGAGGCTCCGGCCACGATCAGCTTCGGCCGGTGCTCCCTGGCCAACTGCTGCACCTGGTCATAGTCCAGCCTTTCGTCCTCTCTCCTCACCCCATAAGACACGAATTTAAAGTACCTGCCGGACAGGTTCACCGGGCTGCCGTGGGTGAGGTGGCCACCGTGGCTGAGGTCCATACCCAGCACCGTGTCGCCCGGCTCCAGAGCGGCAAAATACACGGCGGTGTTGGCCTGGGCGCCCGAATGGGGCTGGACGTTGGCATGCTCGGCGCCAAAGAGCAGTTTGGCCCGATCCCGCGCCAGGTCCTCCACCACATCCACATGCTCACAGCCGCCGTAATACCTGCGGCCGGGATAGCCCTCGGCATACTTATTGGTGAGGACGGTCCCCGCCGCTTCCAAAACGGCGCGACTGACCAGGTTTTCCGACGCGATGAGCTCCACCACTTCCGCCTGCCGCCGCTTTTCTTGCTCGCAGGCCGCAAACACCGCCGGGTCTTGTAGCCGTAAGGGCAGGTTCAAAACGTATACCTCCTCGGAGACTTCCGATCACACTACCGGCGAACCGGGCGGGTCCAGCAGCTTGGTACTCAGGTAGCGGTCGGCGCTGTCGGCGGCGATGGCCACGATCACGGACCCGCTGCCCAGCTCCCGGGCCAACCGGAGGGCTCCGGCTACCGTGGTGCCGCTGGAGACGCCCGCCAGGATGCCCTCGCGGCGGGCCAACCGCCGGGCCGTCTCCACCGCTTCCTCGTCGCTTACCGCTAGGACCCGGTCCACTACCGTAGGATCCAGGATGCCCGGCATGATACCGTCTCCGATGCCTTCCTGGATGTGGTGACCCAGGGTGCCTTGGCCCAGCAGCGGGGCATTTTCGGGCTCTACCGCCACGATCTGGATGGCGGGCTTGAGCTCCTTGAGCCGGCGGCCCGCCCCGGTAATGGTCCCGCCGGTACCGATGCCGGCCACCAACGCATCTAGCCCGGGACCCAGGTCATTCCAGATCTCCATCGCCGTGCCCAGGATGTGCGAGAGGGCGTTGGCCGGGTTTTCAAACTGCTGGGGAACAAATACCCGGGGATCCGCTGCCTGGAGTCCCAGGGCGCCGGCCAAGCAGTTCTCAATGGTCTCCTTGATGTCCTTTCCGCAAGGAGTCAACACCACCTCGGCGCCGTAGGCCCGCAGCAGTTTCCTCCGCTCCAGGCTCATGCTTTCCGGCATGCAGATGACCACCCGGTAGCCTTTGACCGCACCGATCATGGCCAGGGCGATGCCTTGGTTGCCGCTGGTAGGCTCGACAATGATCGACCCCGGACCGAGCAAGCCCCGGCGTTCGGCATCCTCGATCATGGCCAGAGCCGCCCGCACTTTGATGCTGCCGCCGGGATTGAACGACTCCACCTTGAGATAGACCGTGGCGCTTCCGGCTTCCACCACGCGGTTTAACTTGACCAGGGGGGTGTTACCGGCACACCCCAGGATGTTCTCATATACTGGCAAGTTGCACCTCACTCACCGGT
Source organism: Clostridiales bacterium UBA8153 (assembly GCA_003449495.1). Taxonomy (GTDB): domain Bacteria; phylum Bacillota; class Sulfobacillia; order UBA8153; family UBA8153; genus UBA8153. The sequence continues at coordinate 6,351 of DMHJ01000166.1, read as the reverse complement.
CACCCAAGTCACCTTCCCCGGCTCCGGCAAGCGCGGGCACGCGCATAGGAGCCGGAAGGCTCCGCACCCCTAGCCCGGGCCGCACCTGGCGGCGATGCCCGGCCCGGTCCCGGCGTCCTTCCACCAGAAGGCGCGCTGGCCGGGCCACCGTTAAGGCTCCGGGGTGGGATGCTACCCCATGCGCACCCCCGGCTAACGGCGCCGGTACGACCGGGGTCTGTCACGGAACCAGTGGACCAACACCATCCCGCCGACAAACCCGCCGATGTGAGCCCACCAGGCTACCCCGCCCGTCTGGGCCGAGGCGACACCCAGGGTGAGAACCCCATTGAGCAGCTGGAGGAGAAACCATCCAAACAGGAAGAACACCGCCGGAACCTCGATCATGGGCAGGAAAAACCCCAGCGGGACCAGGGCCAGCACTCGCGCCTGCGGGAAGGTGAGCAAGTACGCGCCAAGCACACCGGCGACGGCCCCGCTGGCGCCGATGGTGGGCAGGGTGGAAGTGGGGTTGGCCCAGATATGGGCGGCATTAGACGCCAGGCCGGCCAAGATGTAGAAGACGAAATAGCCGGCACGACCCATGCGGTCTTCAATGTTATCGCCGAACACCCAAAGATACAGCATGTTCCCGACCAAGTGCAGCCATCCGCCGTGCAGGAACATGGAGGAAAACAAGGGGAATACCGTGGCGGGATCCAGCCACCAAAGCGCGCCCTGCGTGTAGCGCACCGGGATCACGGCATAATCCCAGTACAGGGCCAACAGCTGCTGCCGGGTGAAAGTGGAATGATGCAGGTAGAGGAGGACGTTGACCGCGATCAGCGCGATGCTGACATACGGCCGGCTCCGGGAGCGGGTGCTATCCCGAATGGGTATCAACCCTCGCGCTCCTCTCGGAAAGTCAGTCTCTTCCCCACAGCATCCCTCATACCGGGTCACGCCCTCAGGAGTACCGCTGGTAGCAGACTACCTCGCCCAGTTCCTTGCGGCTGGGCGGCCGGCCCGGCCCGTCGGCATAGCCGAGGGTCAGGAGCACCACCACGGAAACCCCTTCCGGGATTCCCAGTATGCCCCGGACCGCCTCCTCCTCGAACGCCCCGATCCAGCACGTCCCCAGTCCGAGCCCATGGGCGGCCAGCGTCATGTGGTCGACGGCGATGGCCAGATCCACCTGGTTCCACTTGCGGCCGGCCTCAGTGGCACAGGCGGCAATGACCACCGGGGCTTGTCCGACAAACTGCTGGCTACGGCAGGCCGGCACCAGTTCTTGACGTATGGCGGCATCGGTGACTACTACAAACTTCCAGGCCTGGCGGTTGGCGGCCGATGGCGCCACCCGGCCTGCTTCCAGCACCTGTCCCAACACTTCCGGGGGCACGGGGTCGGTCCGGTAGCGGCGAATGCTTCTCCGGTTCTTGATGGCCTCGAAAATGTCCATGTGTCCCTCCTGATTCTGAAGAGCTCATGGTACCCGCAATGGTGCAGGTCTCCCGCAAAGGACCTGGGGCCCGGCCGGGCTCCCTCCTGCCGAAGAGTTCCACCGGCCCCTGGCAACTCCTGCCGCCGGGGACCGCACCCTGCGCGTCTGGCCCGACGGTGCGCCAATCCCAGGGGTTCGACGTAGGCCTAACCGGCTCCTTCCCACGGAAGGGGAACCATCGTGGCAGGTCGAACCCAGGGCCGTCCGCATCCCTAAATGGGAGGGAGAGACGTTGCGACGAGGTCTTGCGCTGGGCTGGCCGGTGATCCTCGGCTACCTGCCCATCGGCCTCTCTTACGGGGTCATCGCCCGTCATAGCGGCCTGGAGACGGCCGAAGCCGTGGTCATGTCCATACTGGTCTTCGCCGGTTCGAGCCAGCTGGTGGCCGCCGGCATGTTCGGGGCCGGCGCAGGTGCGTGGTCAGTGGTGCTTGCCACTTTCCTGGTGAACCTGCGGCACCTACTGTTCGGCGCCGCCCTGTGTCCCCGCCTGGGGAGCGTGCCCAAAAAATGGCTGCCCTGGCTGGCGTTCGGCATCACCGACGAGTTCTTCGCCGTGGTCACGGCTGCCTCGCAGGAGAGTTGGCCCGTCTACGCCTGGCTGTCTCTGTCCGCCTACCTGGGCTGGGTTACCAGCTCGGCGGCCGGCGCCCTCTTGGGCGAGGTAACCGGACCTACCTGGAGCCGGGCCATGGGATTCGCCCTGGCCGCCATGTTCATCGGTCTGCTCATCCCCCAGCTCACCCGCAGGTCGCGGGTCTTGGCCGCCTGCGTAGGCGCCGGGGCCGTCTTGATTCTCGGCCGATTTCTCCCGGACGGTGTGAGCCTGGTCCTGGCCATCCTGGTGGGAGCCACCACCGGAACGGTGGTGGGGAAATGAGATGGGAAGTGCTGGCCATCATCATCGGCATGGCCCTGGTAACTTACCCGTCCCGCTGGTTACCGGTGGCGGTACTCCGGCAGCGGCGCCTCCCGCCCACCGTAACCAGGTGGCTGGAGCACGTTCCCGCCGCAACCCTCTCCGCTTTGCTGGCCCCCTTGGTGTTCGCCGGTGAACCCGGGCTCCCGCTACCGCCGCGCCTGCTGGCCGCCGCGGCGGCCGTGGCGGTATCCTGGTGGAGACGGGACCTTACCCTCACCGTCATCGCGGGAGTGCTGGCCATGTACCTGGCCCAGCACTGGTAGAAGGAAGGCCGGCGCCGGACGGTGAATGGCCCGGTGAATGGCCGAGAAAGGAGCGTTCCCCCATGTTTCACCACATCCTCGCCGCGGTCAAGTCCGAGCTCTCAGGTATCCGTGCTTTGCGCCAGGTGGAGGCCATCTGCGCCTTCCACCGCATCCAGGCCAGCCCGGGATTTAGGGAAGCCGCCCACTACTGCCATGGCGAGCTAAAGGCCGCCGGACTGGACGCGGAGATCCTGTCCTATCCGGCCAACACCTCCACCCGCTACTGGTCCCAGCCGATGTTCCAGGAATGGCACTGCACCGGAGCCGAACTGGAACTCCTTGAGCCCGAGCGCCGCCGCCTGGCCGGCTACCACGAGCATAAGATGTCCTTGATCCAGCGTAGCGCCGCCACTCCGCCGGGCGGTGTGGAAGCGGAACTGGTGGCGGTGGAAAAGTCCGACCGGCCCGAGTCCTATTCCGGGGTGGAGGTCAAGGGCAAGTTCGTGCTGGCCGACGGCGACCTCACCCGCACGCGCAGCCTGGCCGTGGAGCAGCACGGCGCCCTCGGCCTGGTCACCGACAGGATGTCCGAGTTCCCGCCCGTCCGTCACCGCATGGACATTCCCGACGCCCTGCAGTATACGTCGTTCTGGTGGGATGCCGGGGCGACGCCCTGTCCCGGCTTTGTGCTGTCGCCCAAGACCGGCGAGAGCCTGCGTAAACTCCTAAAATCCGCCCAGGGCCCCCTCAAGGTGAGGGCGCGGGTGGACGCCAGCCTCTACGACGGTAGCATGGAGGTGGTGTCGGCCGTCATTGCCGGGCAGGGGCCCGGCGAGGTGGTGGTGGTGGCCCACCTCTGCCATCCCCAGCCGTCGGCCAACGATAACGCCTCGGGTGCCGCGGCCGTGCTGGAAATCGCCCGGGCGCTCCGCCGGCTGATCGACGAGGGTACCCTCCCTCCACCGCAGCGCACCATCAGGTTCCTGTTGTTGCCCGAGATGACCGGCACCTACGCGTTTTTAGCCGGCAACGAAGGGCTCATCCCCCACATGGTGGCCGCCATTAACTTGGACATGGTGGGGGAAAAACAGGAACTCTGCGGCGGGCCCCTCATGCTGGAGCGTCCCCCGCGATCCACCCCCTCTTTCACCGGTGACCTGCTCGAGCGGATCCTGGAGGCGCTGGCCGGAGATGTGAAGAATCTAGCGGGCACGGCGTCCTATGCCCTCTTCAAGTGGGGGGTCATGCCCTTCTCAGGCGGCTCGGACCACTACATCTTCTCTGACCCCACCGTGGACGTGCCTTGCCCCATGGTCATCCAGTGGCCGGACCGCTACTACCACACCAACGCAGACACCGTTGACAAGGTCGACCCCTTCATGATGGGGAAGGTGTCGTGTCTCGCCGCCACCTACGCCTACTTCTTGGCCGTCGCCGGCTACGCCGAGGCGGTATGGATGGCCCAAGAGCAGACCTTCTCCTTCGCCCGGGAACTACACCAGGCAGCGCGGGCCCGTTTCGACCCGGTGCTGACTGCCGCCGGTGAACCTGAGGCGGAGACCGGGCGGCTGGCAGCTGAGGCTACCCGGGAGTTTGCCAGGCTCTCCGCGTTCCTTAAGGATCGCCGGATCCAGGATATCCACTCCCTCAGCCGCCTCTTGGCACCGGCGGAGCAGAAAGCTTTCGCCGCGGTGGTGGAGGGCTTAGTGCCGGAACTGGACCGCACGACCCAGGCCGAGGCAGGCCGGTGGCAGGCCGCCTTGGCCTTCCTGAAGCCCGCAGGCCGGCTACCGGAGGATCCGGAGGAAGCGGAGTGGCGCAAGGTCGCCGTGACCATGGTACCGCGCCGGTCATACCGGGGGCCGGTGAGCCTCCATCGTCACCTATTCCGCCTGGACACCCAGGAGCGTGAGGAATGGGCGAAGTTCATGGAAGGCCGGGCCCGGGCGGCCTCGGAGTTCACCCACGCCCTGTACTGGATGGATGGCCGCCGCTCCCTGGCGGAGGTACACGAGCTGGTGCAGCTGGAGACCGGCTCGTGTGATGGGGAAGCGCTGGTCAAGCTGACCCGGCTCTTGGCCAAACTGGGCCTGATC
>DMHJ01000166.1:792-1198 GCA_003449495.1 Clostridiales bacterium UBA8153 | reverse complement strand
CCGCTACGGGGAAAAGCAGCGAGGAGGCACTGGTGGCGGTGAGGCAGGAGGCCGACGTGCACGGGGTCAGCACGCGTAAGGTCGCTGACCTCGCGCGCCGCTTGGGCCTTGAGAAGACGGACAAGAGCGTGGTGCCGCCGCTCTCCATGCCGGGATACTGGCCTCAGAGGCCCATTCAGCTCGGCGGTTCGCTGCCTGTGGTTGGCCGCCACCTCCGTCAAGGTGCGTGAGGGAGGTAGAGCACTTCTATGGGCAGGAAGTGCGCTTCTACAACCGCAACGGTCGCTGCGTGGGGACGTAGACCGTATTGGCGCCGGCGATAAGCGAAGGTAGAGGCTGGGAGGTCCTTCGGGACGGGGGAAGGTAAATCGGCTTGTGGCAATGCTTTCCAGTGTTGTCCGTTGCC
>DMHJ01000166.1:0-390 GCA_003449495.1 Clostridiales bacterium UBA8153 | reverse complement strand
GCAGTTTACGTATTTCCCCACCGGCGCCACTCATTGCTTGGTTATGTCCGCGGTGACCAGGTAGATGGTCTTTCGCCGGGCACTATCGCCCTGCCCGATCCAGCAACAGCCAGCCCCCGGTAGTCCAGGTCTGAGGTGGCGCGATGTTGTGCGAAATCATGCCGGCATTTCCGGCGCACCGGCCGCGTACCCACCTGCACCCAACCGGGCTGCACCAACGCCGTGGGAACGGTCAGGGCAGGGCCCGGCTACCACCGCTGCCTGTAGACATGCATGAGCGTATCCACGGGGGCATGGTCGTCGGTCAGGATGCCCACGTCGGCATAGGGAATATCGCGCTGCCAGAAGTCGGCCACAAAATCCACGAAGCCCGGCACCGACACCCGACCC
>DMHJ01000259.1 GCA_003449495.1 Clostridiales bacterium UBA8153 | reverse complement strand
GGTCGAAACGGTCGGCGTTCATCACCTTGCCCCAGGCAGCCACGAAGTCATGCAGGAACTTGGCCTGGGCGTCGTGGCTGGCGTAAACCTCGGCGATGGCGCGCAGCTGGGAATTGGAGCCGAAGATAAGGTCAACGCGGGTGCCGGTCCACTTGAGTTCTCCCGTCTTGCGGTCGTATCCCTCAAACACTCCCGCTTCTCCCGCTGCCGCCTTCCAGGCTGTACCCATGTCGAGCAGGTTTACGAAGAAATCGTTGGTGAGTGCGCCGGGTCTCTTGGTAAAGACGCCGTGCCGGGACTTCCCGTAGTCGGCACCCAGCACGCGCAGGCCGGCGACGAGCACCGTCATTTCTGGAGCGGTCAGGGTGAGCAGCTGGGCCCGGTCAACCAGCAGCTGCTCGGCTGGGATGGCGAACTCGGTTTTCAGGTAGTTGCGGAAACCATCCGCCGTGGGTTCGAGCACCTTGAAGGACTCCGCATCGGTCTGCTGCTGAGAGGCATCGGCGCGCCCCGGCTTGAAGGGAACCTGGATTGTGTGACCGGCATTCTTGGCCGCTTGCTCGATGGCGGCGTCCCCGCCTAAAACGATGAGGTCGGCCAAGGACACCTTCTTGTTGCCTGATTGCGCGCGGTTGAACTCACCCTGGATCCTCTCCAGGGTTTGCAGTACGGTATGGAGCCGCTCAGGCTGGTTGACCTCCCAGTCCTTCTGGGGTGACAGGCGGACGCGCGCCCCGTTAGCCCCGCCGCGTTTATCGGAACCGCGGAAAGTGGAGGCGGAAGCCCAGGCCGTAGAAACCAGCTGGGAGACGGTCAGGCCGGAGGCGAGGATCCGGCCCTTGAGGGCCGCAGCGTCCTTTTCACCGATCAGCGCATGGTCGACGGCCGGGATGGGGTCCTGCCAGATCAGGTCTTCATTGGGAACTTCCGGGCCGAGATAGCGCGCGCGGGGACCCATGTCGCGATGGGTCAGCTTGAACCAGGCGCGCGCAAAGGCGTCTGTAAATTCCTGCGGGTTCTCGTGAAACCGCTTGGCGATGGGCCGGTAGATGGGGTCCATGCGCAACGCCAAGTCGCCGGTGGTCATGATGGGCGCGTGTCGCTTGGTCGGGTCATGGGCGTCGGGGACGATAGTCGCCGCGGCCGGGTCCGTTGGCACCCACTGCCAAGCACCGGAGGGGCTCTTCATGAGATCCCAATCGAACCCGAACAGCATGTCGAAGTAGCCGCTGTCCCATTGGATGGGGTTGGGGGTCCAGGCGCCTTCAATGCCGCTGGTGATGGTATCCTTGCCCTTGCCGCTACCGAGCCTATTCTTCCAGCCGAGGCCCTGCTCTTCGATGCTGGCTCCCTCCGGCTCCGGGCCGACCTGGGCCGCCGCCCCCGCCCCGTGGCACTTACCGAAAGTATGACCCCCGGCAATGAGTGCCACGGTTTCCTCGTCGTTCATACCCATACGCTCAAAGGTCTGACGTATGTCGCGGCCCGATTCCACCGCGCTTGGCCTGCCGTCCGGTCCCTCCGGGTTGACGTAGATCAGCCCCATCTGCACGGCGGCCAGGGGGCGTTCGAGTTCCCTGGCCCCAGAGTGGCGCTGGTCGGCCAGCCACTCGGTCTCGGAACCCCAGTAGACGTCCTCTTGGGGCTCCCACACATCTTCGCGCCCGCCGGCAAAGCCGAAAGTCTTGAGCCCCATCGACTCCAGGGCGCAGTTGCCGGTGAGGATCATGAGGTCGGCCCAGGAGATCTTGTTGCCATATTTCTGTTTGATGGGCCAGAGCAGGCGGCGCGCTTTGTCGAGATTGGCGTTGTCCGGCCAGCTGTTGAGCGGGGCAAAACGCAAAGTACCGTCGCCCGCGCCACCACGACCGTCGCCGGTGCGGTAGGTGCCGGCGCTATGCCACGCCATGCGGATGAAGAGCGGCCCATAATGGCCGTAATCGGCCGGCCACCAATCCTGCGAGTCAGTCATCAGGGCGTAGAGATCCTTTTTGAGGGCTGCCAGATCCAGTTTACTGAACTCTTCAGCGTAGTTGAAGCCCTCGCCCATGGGGTTGCTCAACTGGGAGTTCTGGTGCAGCATGGTAAGGTCCAGCTGGTTTGGCCACCAACCCCGTTTTGCCATGGCACGGCCTGCCGGTACCTGCGCACTCTTGCCGGTGACCGGACATTTGCCCGTTTCCTGCACTGCTGTCCCTCCTTTCAGTTATGGGAGCTAGTTGCCGGGAAAGAGAGTCGCCCGCTGGAGACGGTTGCCGCTAGCTCGCCAGGATCCGATATTCTTCGAACTTAGTTGGTTTCCTTCTCGAACGCCTCTTGGGTCTAGTGCGGAAGCCGCCACCCGGTGATGATGGCGGGAGCTTTCCATGTGTGGCCGGGAAGATCGAGGGCTGCAAGCGCCAGCCGGATCCATCGCCGGGGACTACTGGTCAACATCGGAGCCGGCGCGGGCGTCACCCCGGGCGAAAGAGCCACTGCGTAAGTGTGCGAGGACACCCGGCTGTAGCGTTCGACCAGGCGGCTGATGGCTGCCTGGTGGAGCGGATGTAGCGCGCGCCGTCCTTCAAACCCGACGTGAGCTTGGGCCACTGCAACGTCCAGGATAACGCACGACGGCCGCCCGGCAGTAGTATGACTGCGGGATGGTCGGATGACACCCGGGCCCGGCGCCTTAAGCCTGCGCCGGGTGCGTTGGTGCCAACCACTAGGCCCATATCCACAGGTGGGTGGGAGGGCCTGGTCCTGGGCCGGGGTAGCAGCCGGCAGGACCGCACGGACTGCTGTTTGGATACTGCCCGGATGCCTAAGGCCAGCAGGATGCAAGCCGCCCGGCGCCGAACTCGAGGAGTGCCCGCCAAGGCGGGGTACCCGGTGGGACTGCCCGCCGCCGGCGGGAACGGCCGGGCGGGGTTCCCAAGCTGGGGCGGCGCCGGCCGCTGCCCCCTGCCCCAGGTCCGGTTGATGAGGCCGGGCCGTTGCGGGTTTGGAAGGAAGTGACTTGGTGCGCAAACTGGCGCCCAGACGCGTGGCGTGGCTCCTCGTGGGTTTGGCGGTGCTGGCGGCCGGTGTCCGGCTAGGGACGGTGGAGCCCCGGCCGGAGCATGCCTTCTTCGCAGGCGAAACACCGGTGATCATCGCCCACCGCGGCGGCAAAGGACTGGCGCCTGAGAACACCCTGGCAGCCATGGCCGCCGGCCTCCAGGCCGGGGCTCACATCATCGAGTTTGATCTTAGGGCCACCCGGGACCTCGGTCTGGTGGCCATGCACGATGAGACCGTGGACCGTACCACCAACGTGACCGGCGCGGTGCGGGCCATGACCCTAGAGCAGGTGCTCGCCGTGGACGCCGCGTACCGGTTTTCCCTGGACGGCGGGCGGACCTTCCCGCTGCGAGGACAGGGCATTGGCGTCCCAACCCTGGAAGAGATCCTGGCTGCCTTCCCCGGCCAGCGCCTGCTCATCGATGTCAAGGAGACCGAGCGCGAGGTAGTGGAGCGGGTGTCCCAGGTCATCGCCAGGCACCAAGCTACACACCGGGTGTTGGTCACCTCCTTTCACGACGTGACCAATCGGACCTGGCGGGAGCTCCACCCAACGGCGCCGGCGGGCACCGGGGAGCGCGAGACCTTGATCATGTACCTGCACCACCGCCTGCGACTGGTGTCTTTCTACCAGCCGGAAACCGACGTGCTCCAGGTGCCCGAATTCTCCGGCAGGACCCGGGTGCTGACGGCGGGGTTGGTGCGGGATGCCCGGGCCAAGAACATGCGGGTATATGTGTGGACCATCGACGAGCCCGCAGAGATGCGTCGCTTCCTGGCCATGGGCGTGGACGGTATCATCACCGGCTACCCGGATCGCCTGGCCGCGGTCCTTAGCGAGGGGCTGCCGCCATTAGCGCACCCTTCGCCTACCATCCGCTGGATCCAGACCTGGGCCACTCCGCAGCTGGATGCTTTCTTCATCTGGGTCACCCGCCTTGGACATGAGGAGTTCTACTTGATCGCGCTACCCCTCATCTACTGGGTGGTCAGCAAGCGTCTGGGGCTCATGCTGACGGCCGCCTTCCTCCTGTCCCATTTCGTCAATACCGCCATGAAGAACTTTTTCGCCATCCCGCGCCCCACAGCGATCCAGGGCATCCGCATCTTGTATGCGGAGTCGGCTCCGGGGTATGCCTTCCCCAGTGGCCACACTCAAGGTACCGCGGTCTTCTGGGGGTATGGGCCGCGCCTGTTCCGCCACCGCCTGCTGGGCTGGGTGGGACTGGGTATCATCGCGCTGGTGGCCCTGTCCCGGCTGTACTTGGGCGTGCACTGGCCCCAGGACATCCTGGGGGGCCTGGTGATAGCGGCGCTGGTCACCGTGATCGCCCTGCGCGCCAGCGGCCACCCAGGTTGGGGGAAGCTGGCCACCCGGCCTCTTTCGTGGCGGACGGCGTTGGCCCTGGCGGCTCCCCTGGCGCTCTTGGCTGTTGACCGTTCGCTGGAATCGGCCAAAGTAGTGGGTTTTCTCGCCGGCCTCCTAGTCGGTCGCGAGCTGGAACAGGCGTATATCAGTTTCCCGCAGCCGGCCACGGTGCCCCAGCACCTGCTGCGCCTGATCCTGGGCTACTCCGGTCTGTTTGTCCTGCGGGTGGCAACCCGAGCCGTCTTTGCCGAGGCCGCGCTTCCCCAAGTCGCCCGCTACCTGACCATGGGCCTCTGGGTCGTGCTGGCAGCGCCCGCCCTGTTTGTGGCCTTTCGCCTCTACCGGCGGCCGGCCGGCGCGGGTTAGGCGGTGGTGGCCGCCTCCGGGGAGGGCCGCAGCGTGCGGGTGGGCACGGTAACGCTGCGGCGCCAGACAGGTGAGGCCCTGGTCCTGCTAGTGGCCGGACCCGTAGGGCCCGGCTTTCCCGCCGGCGAGTGCCGGCCAGGCGAGGCCGACCGGGTGGCGGCAGTGCGGGTCACCCGGGAGCGGGCCGGCTGTGACGTGAGCATTGCTGGCGTTCCGGTGATGACGGAACCGGGGCCTGCTCCCTGCGGGGTGAGCTTCTTTCCGGCCCTCCTACACCGTGAGTCCCGGCAGCGTCAGGTAGGGCGCGCTGTCTCGTGGGTGACCTTACCAGAAGCCGGGAAGGCCTTGGCCAGTCCTGCGGAGCTCTGTGCACTATACTCAGGCGCGAGACGCGTGCGCCTGCCCGCCTGCCTGCTGGTGGATGCCGACGCCTGTCCCCGCTCCTGCCTGGACATGGCCTACCGGCTGGCCCGGGAGTACCGGTGGCAGTTAGTGACGGTAGCGTCATTTCACCACGACTTGGGCGCTAGGGGCGATGCCGAGCACCTGACCGTTGGCGATGAGCCCGAAGCCACCGATGTGGCTTTGGCCAACCGGACGCGTGCGGGCGATGTGGTGGTGACCCAGGACTACGGACTGGCGGCGCTGGTGCTGGCGAAGCAGGCGGCTGCCCTGGGGCCGGGCGGTCGGGTGTATACCCCGGAAAATATCCATCTGTTACTGGCCGAACGCCACCTCCAGGCCCGTTGGCGACGCGGGGGAGGGCGTACCCGGGGCCTGGCCGGGCGTACGGCAGACGATGACCGCCGCTTTGAGGGCGCCCTCCGCCGCCTTTTGGCGGCCGGGGCCCGCCGGGACTAAGCCGGCGGCCGTTGCTGCCACGGCTACCCGGACGGCGGCGGCCCGGAATACGCCCCCGTCTCGCCGGGTCTTGACAACCGCGGCGGATATGCTCTACATTCTGCACTGGAGGGATGCAGCATGCCGGTATATGAGTATAAGTGTGCGCAGTGCGGTAGATTTGAATGTGAGCAGCACATCACAGACCATGCGCTGAATGAGTGTCCGGTCTGCCGGACTCCGGTGCAGAGACTGGTCAGCCGTAACGTGGGCGTGGTGTTCAAAGGCAGCGGCTTCTACTGTACGGACAACCGTAAGGCAGCCCCGTGCGAGAATCTGAAGGAGTGCGCCAAAGAGAACGTAGCGGCAGAATGTGGCGGTTGTGCCAAAGCCTGACGGAAAGGACCGCCCCAGCGGGCGGTCCCATGGAGGGGTCTGCCTACCACGAGGCAGTCAGCGCCATAGGGGCCGGTAGGCCAGCGGCCACACCCGGGTCTGGCTCAATATTCTGACCAGCGCCAGGCTGATACCGGCATCGACCAGGTGATGCAGGGCGGTGCCCACGCCGACTACGACGCCGGCCCGGTAGAGGGAGAACCCAAAGGGGAGCACGATGAGCGCCTCCAAGACGGCGTGCACGGGGAGGACGATCAGAAGCGCCAGCCAGTAGGGGCGCCCGGAACGTACCAGCCGGGCGCCTAGGTATCCCACGCCGATGTGCATGGCCGCCCGGGCGCCGATCACCGGCGACAGCCGGAGGGTAAAGCCTATCGCCGAGCCGAACCCCACCATGGCGGCTACGGCCGGGCTGACGAGCATGGACAGGAACAGGGGCACATGGGAAGCCAAAGTGGCGGTAAACGGCGGTATGGCCACCATGAGAAAGCCGCCCCACGCCAGGGGAATGACCAGGGAAAGGGCAACCAGTAGGGCTCCGAAGGCCAAGTCCCTTGTGCTAAGCAATGAGCTCACCCCAAACTTGATGGTGAGCTCATCTTACTACCGGACGGAGTGTCTTGTCAACTGTAAAGCTAGCTATCGCCCGGTGGCAGCGGGTTCAGTCTTCTTCCAAGAGGTATCCCCGGGAGCGCAGAGCGGCCCGCACCGCCCGGTAGGTGGCCACATCGGGCACCCGGATGGTGTGCAGGTGCACTCCCCCGGTGAGGGAGGAGAGCAGGCGCGCCCCCGATGCCGCCAGGCAGGCGGCGAACTGCCGTACCTGTTCCGGCGTGGCCAGCAGCAGCTGGCCGCTGATCTCTCCGTAAATGGGATGCTCGACCATGACATCCAACACTTCCGCGCCCAGCTCTACCATGATCATGAGCTCGTCGGCCACCTCATCCGGGCGGTGCCGGCACGCCACCAGGTAAGTTTGGCCGGCGCCGGGCGAGTCCGACAGCGTGTACCCCCGGGGAGTGGCCGTAATCGCCTCGCCCGCCGCCCGCAACAAGGCGATATCCTGAACGATGACTTGGCGGGACACCCCCAGCCGCTCGGACAGCTGGGTGCCGGTGACCGGCTCCCGGGCATCCCCCAGCATGGTCAACAGTAGGTGGCGCCTGGTCTTAGCGCTCATGCGTCTTCACCGTTCCTCGAAACGGCAGCCATCATGATGCTACCGCCGATTCTTGCTTAATTGCGGATTGCGCCGAGCGTCTTACATCCGCTCCCCAGGCGTTTGAGGTGTCCGGGCAACCCCCGGCCACCAAGCTGTTGATG
>DMHJ01000088.1:3932-4825 GCA_003449495.1 Clostridiales bacterium UBA8153 | reverse complement strand
GGATGTTGACGCCTTTCACGGTTTCCACTACTCCCCGGCCCCGGTGTGGCCCCCTGCCCGGGGTCGAGCACCACCGTCCTGCCCTGTAGACCGGTGGCCGTTACCGGGTGGACCATGGGGACCAAGAACAGCACTATGCCCGCTGCCACCAGAAAGCCTCGCCGCAAACCTCCGCCCCTCCGCGGGCCGGAACTGGAAGGGGAGGTCCGGCCCGCCCAGTTAGTCAACATAACACTAATTGTAGCGAGCGCTGGCCTTCCTGTCATGTCCAGTAAGAGGGCCTGAGAGTGGGTGGGCACATATGGTGAGGGCGATGGGCCTGCCCGCGCAGCATCATGCCGTTTTGCTCCCCGGTACCATTGACAACCATCCCGGGTAGGACCAAGGCAGGCCGCGGCCCTGGCGGCCGGGAAAGGTCAAGGGAGGAGGGCTCTGGGTGGCTCCGTTTCCGGGGGGGCCCGACGCGGCAGTTTATCCTGCTCAGGACGGCCCTACCGGCCACGGATAGGTCCAAGGATGGGGGAGGCGGGAAGACGCAACAGCGAAGTCCATCAGGCATAACCACGGGGATGGCCTCAAGGGGTGGGAACGGCACATTCCTCCTCCAGGTCCACCAGCTCAATGACCGCATCCTCCCGGCACACCGGGCAGGCGGGATCGCGCTGCACCTTCACCTCGTGGAAGGTCATCTGCAGCATATCCACTAGGAGCAGGCGGCCGGCCAGGAGCTCCCCGGCCCCCACCAGGAATTTCACGGCCTCGCCGGCCTGGATGGCACCGACCAGACCCGCTACGGCACCTAATACCCCGGCTTCGGCACATGTGGGTGCCGCCCCCGGAGGGGGGACCCGCGGGAAGAAACACCGGTAGCACGGGGTCTTGCCGGGAATGAT
>DMHJ01000088.1:0-3530 GCA_003449495.1 Clostridiales bacterium UBA8153 | reverse complement strand
TTTCTAGGACACAGGTGTCGTTCAGCAGGTAGCGGGTGGGAAAGTTGTCCACTCCGCTCACCACCACGTCGTACGGAGCCACCAACGAGCGGGCGTTGGCGGCACGTAGGCAGACAGCATGCTGGCGAACGGTAACCTCCGGGTTGAGTGCCTGCAGGGTCCGGGCTGCCGACTCGACTTTGGCCATCCCCAAACTCGTGGTGGTGTGGAGGATCTGCCGCTGGAGATTGGAGATTTCCACCGTGTCTGCGTCTAGAAGGCCGATGGTCCCCACTCCCGCCGCGGCCAGGTAGAGGGCAACCGGCGAGCCCAGGCCTCCCGCGCCCACCACCAGGGCGGAACTCTCCAGTAACCGGCGCTGGCCCTTGCCCCCGATCTGGGGGAGGATGAGCTGACGGGAATAGCGCTGGATCTGTTGGTTGTCCAGACCGAACCTGACCAGAGTCTCCGCCTCCTGTCTCTGGCGCTCCTCTTCATCGCCCATCATAGTATCACCTGACCGCAGCACCATGCCCTTGCCGGGTGCCCGCACCCGCCGCCCTGACTACCTCGACTCGCCGGTCCGGCCCTTCTTTACTACAATGACCCAGGCCGGCCCTTCGACGGTTACGCTTACGACCTCATGCCCGTACAACACCAGCGAGCGGGGAACGTTAGACGAGGCTGGCGGGTAATCGACGGAGATTTCCACGCTAGCTCCCGACTCCATGGTCTCGAGGACCAGCAGCGCCTTGACCAGTGTATACGGGCAGACCTCACCGGAGAGGTCCAGCTTCCGCCGCGTCACAGTCGCGCGCCCTCGAGGCCCGCCGCTCCTTCTTGGTTACGCTCGTAGATGATGCGCAGGCCCTCTAACGTCAGCCATGGATCCACATGCTCAATGGTGGACGTCTCCCGGGCGATGAAGTCCGCCAACCCTCCGGTGGCGATGACCTGGGGCCGCTCGCCCAGTTCGCGGCCAATGCGCCGCACCAACTCGTCCACCTGGCCGGCGAACCCGAAGAGGATGCCCGACTGCATGCTGGCGATGGTATTCTTGCCGATGGCAGCCCGCGGCCGGGCAATCTCCACCCGGGGCAGTTTCGCCGCCCGCTCGAATAGCGCTTCGGTGGAGATGCCGATACCCGGAGCGATGGCGCCCCCTAGATACTCGCCGGACTTGGAGATGGCATCAAAGGTTGTGGCCGTCCCAAAATCCACCACAATGGCCGGCCCTCCGTATTTCTCATAGGCGGCCACGGCGTTGACGATGCGGTCGGCCCCCACTTCCCGCGGGTCTTCATAGCGAATGGACATGCCGGTCCGGATGCCCGGACCCACCAGGAGGGCCTCTACACCGAAGAACCTGGACATCGCCTCGCGCATGACCGGACCCAGGGGCGGCACCACCGAGGAAATCACGGCAGCGTCCACCAGGTGCCGGTCAATGCCTGCGTAGGACAGCAGTTGCCTAAACAGGATGCCGTACTCATCGGCGGTGCTGGCCCGGTTAGTGGAAATCCGCCAGTTGGTGGTGAGTTCCTGCTTTTGGTATAGGCCGATCACAATGTTGGTGTTGCCGATATCCACCGCTAGCATCATGGCGCATCAGCTCCTCTCCGGACCGCTCTGACCACGGCTTCGGCCACGGCCTGCCCATCGTACATGGTGTGACTGGGGCGGATAACCCGGGCCAGCCCATTGTGGGCCATCTCCGGCACCTTCCTTCCTTCCACCCGGGATAGGCCGGCACTGGTAGTCAACACCACCTGGGTGGTATGGGTTCCGGCCCCGGGCAGGCCCACACCGGCAGGCCGGCCTGGTCACGGTTAGAGCGGCTCCCAGCCGGCTCCCAGGGAGTTCACCGCTGCCGCCGCCCCTACTACCGTACCATGGGCCAGCTGGCGGGAAGCCCGTCTTACCCTGCCCGGCCTGGGCTGTCCGCTCCCCTTACCTACCGCCGCCCCCGTTCCGGCCCCCACCTTCCCCTCGCGTAGAGGGGAGGCGCGCGCATGGAGACAGGCCAGGTATCCCCTGCCTGGGCCTGCCGCGCCCGGGGATCTCCCACGCCCAAGTCAAAGGGGACGGCGCCCGGCACCCGGGCCACTCCGGTGTCGAAACCCAGGCCGCGCTCTTCGAGGTAGCGGGCCACGCCGCCGGCTGCCTCCAAGCCAAAGGCGCTACCTCCGGCCAAGAGGACGGCCTGCACCTCCTCTACCAGGTTACCGGGCCGGAGCAGATCGGTCTGTCGGGTTCCCGGCGCGGAGCCCCGCACCTCCACAGCTACCGTCGCTCCACCGGGACACAGCACAACGGTGGACCCGGTCATTCCCACCCGGCCGGTGGCGTGGCCGGCCAGCACTCCCGGCACATCATTTATGCATCCCGCCCTGGCGACCTCCCCTTGGCCCGGGTCAAGAGTACGTCCCCGGCCGTGACTGTCACCAGCGCGCCCCCTACTTTCACCAGCAAGTTCCCGTCCTCATCAATGTCCGAGGCCAGCCCGGCCAAGGACCTATCGGGCAGTGTCACCACTACCTCCTGCCCCAGCATGACCGAAAGGGCCCGCCAAGCCTCGCGTACCTGCTCCCATTCTCCGCTGCAGGCCTGCCGGTACCTCAGCAGTATCCTGCCCGCCACCACCGCGAGCAGGGGTTCCAGGTCATGAACCTGCCCGGTTTCCAGTCGCAGGCTGGTGGGCCGGGTGGCCGGCTCCCCTTCCCAAGCCACCTGGTTCACATTGATGCCAACCCCCACCACCACCCAGTCCTGTCCCAGCTCGTGGAGGATGCCGCCCACTTTTTTACCGCCTATATAGAGGTCGTTGGGCCACTTGAGCCCCACGGCCAGCCCGGTCTTTTCCCGCAAGCCTTCGGCCGAGCCCACTGCGCTTACCAGCGCCAAGCGAAAGACCGGGACCATCCGGGAGCCCGGTCGCAGCACCAGGGAGAACCAGAGCCCTCCCTCCTGGGACTGCCAGTTACGTCCCAGCCTCCCCCGCCCGGCCGTTTGGCAGGCGGCCACCACCAGTGAGCCTTCGGGACAGCCCCGGCCTGCCAATTCACGGGCGACATCGTTGGTAGACGTGGTCACATCCAGGACCACAAGTTCCGGCCCCGAAGGGCCAACCTGGATCTCCTCAAGCTTCCGTCTAGTGTCAGACCACCGGTCGGTCAACGTAATCCTCCACTACCTTAGTCCTTATCCGGCCCGCCGCCGGGTCGAGCATGCCGGCGATAGCCATCACCACCGGGATTCCGGGTACCCTGCGGGTAAGACCCACCGCCCACGCCGCGCGAGCCGGGAGCTACCCGGGCCGAGCAGCCGGAGTACCCACCACTCCGCCGGGAGGCCGGCAACCGCCACCCCGGACCCGGCGAGCACCGCGGCACTGAGGCCGGACGGACCCGGGAAAGGTTCCCCCGGAAGGCGTGAGAGATGGTGATCAGGCCCGGGCGGAGGCCTGACGGCCGGCCGGTGAACCTGGGCGTGGCGATGGGAGGGAGCTGCGCCTGAGCTCTCCTGGAGCCGGTAGCCCCGATCGTGAAGCC
>DMHJ01000026.1 GCA_003449495.1 Clostridiales bacterium UBA8153 | reverse complement strand
TCATCTCCTTCACCTCCCGCCGCCAGTTCTTCTTCCAGACGGGGCCACACCTCCGCGTCGGGACAGGGCCTTAGCTCCCGGTAGGTATTGCCCCGGATAAGAACGTCAAATCCGCACGCTGCCGTGTACTCGCATAGCTGGCAGGCCCGCCGGGGACCGCGGCGAACCGGGCGAGGATGGACTTCGCCCCGGATGACCCGCTTCCCCAGGCTCCGGATGCGGTGCCTGGCAAAGCGCAGTAGAAGGTCGAGCTTTTCCTCATCCACGACCCGGGAGCGTTGCTCCGGACCACCATCCTTCTTGAGGCTCAAGGACACCACCTCCGACCGGGAACCGGGCACCAAGGTGTGATCCATGAGCCGCAACACCCGGGGTTCCTTCACCATCAGCCCGCTCAGCCTGAACTTCATCCTGATCTCCCGCTCGACCTCCTGGTCGGACAGGGGCCGGGCCGCCGCTATCATGGGCTCACGTAGGGCCATGTAGAAGAGGGCGGCGGAGCGGGCCGCCCGGTTCAGAAACGAGGGCGCGTTCTCCTGGGCCACCAGGAGGTAGGTGAGCAGCTGCAGGGCCGTACCGTAGTAGACTTCGTCCAGGGCCAATCGGGCGCTACTGGTCTTATAGTCCACCACTCTCAGAAACAGTTCCCCGCCGGACTCGGCCACATCCACCCGGTCGATCTGGCCGTGCAGTTCCATCTGCCACCCCGCTTCCAGGTCCAGCACCAGGGGCGGCAAGCCGGCCCGGCCAAACCCCAGTTCGGCTCCGGCGGGACGGAAGCTCGAGCGGCCGGCCTGCCCGGCCATGGCCATCACCGCACGCAGGAGCGCCCGTTCCATGGTACCGGCCAGGTGACGGTAATGGGCGGTGCTCAGCAGCACCTCACCCTCCAAGGCAGGCGCCAGCTGGTGGACGACGGCATGCAGAAGCTCCGCCGCCTCCGGCCGGGAGAGCTGCCCCCAGTCCTTCCCCTGCTCTTGCAGGCGGCGGGCGAACACTTTCAGGCATGCGTGGAAGAAGGCTCCGGTCCCGGGAGCGTCCACCGTCTGCACCGGGCGGGGCTTGAGGCCCAGACCCGATGAGAAGAAGTGCCAGAATGGGCATGAGGCAAATCGTTCCAGCCTGGACACGCTGGTGCGCACGGGATTACCGTAGAGCTGCCGGACGAGGTCCTGCGGCAGTGGTGGTACGGCATTGGTGTGAAACACCGAGCCGAGCACGTGCTTCAGTTGCCTCCGGTGCTCGGGCCGGCCCAACAGCCAGCGGTAGACTTCCACCCAGACTCGGTCCAAGGTCCCGGTCTTCTCGGCCGTAGCCAGTCTGCGGACGAGCAGGCCGGCCGCCTGCTCCGGGCAGGCCAGCTCGGAAAGGTCCCCTCCGGTCCCACTCGCCAGTTCCCCGCCTGCCCGGCTTGGGCGCAGGGCAGGCAGCAGGCGCTGCAGCCGGGTCAGGTACGGGGAAGGGGACAGCGGCCGGCCACCCTCATCGGCCAGGGGGTAGCTGAGGTGAAGGAAGTGACCGGCCCGGGTCAAGGCCACGTAGGCCAGGTACTCCTCTTCCAGCTGGCGGCGCCGGGCAGTGGGCGCCAACTCCAATCCGGCTTCCTCCAGCTCCTCACGCTCCCGGTCGTTGAAAATCACATCTTCCTCGCGCCCCAGGGGGAATTCCGCATCCCCCATCCCCAGCACAAGAGCAGCCTTGAGTTCCGGATGGCGCGAGCGTTCCACGGTGCCGATGAGGACCTGGTCGATACCCGGCGGCACCATACCCAGGTTGAGACTGTCCAGACCGCTCTCCATCACCTGGCATAGCTCCTCCAGTGGCAGCCGGTGCCCGCCCATGGCCTCCACGAACTGGTCTAGAAGCTCTAGCACCCCGCTGTATATCTGGGCATGCTCCTGGGCCACCTCCGGCTGGCCGGAGGATTCCGCCTGTCGTTGCCACTCCTCGAGGCGCGCTACCACCCCCAGCTCATCGAGCAGGCCGTGGACGGCCGCAGCCATCTCCTGGACCGCAGGGGCAGCCTGAAGCGCCCCCTGGAAGCGGGCCAATGGCCGCGCGGCCTTCCCCCGCAGCCGGTTGATATAGGCCAGCTGGGCCGCGTCTCGCTCAGAAGGCACCCGCTCCTCCCCCAGCGCGAAGGGTCGATGATACTTCCACGGCCCGCCCGTCAACCACCGACTCCCGCGGATGCCAAAGGCCAGCACGTAGTTTTCCAGTTGGTCGGTTTCGTCCCGGGACAGTGCCGCCAAGTCCGTCTTGAGTACCCGGAACACCGGTTCATAGGCCCATCCGGTACTCACCACGTCCAGGGCCGAGCGTACCAGTTCCACCAGCGGGTGGTGGGACACCGGCCGGCGCCGGTCTATAAAGTGCGGTATGCGGTACTCCCGGAACACCGTGGCCACCAGCTCTGCGTAAGCTTCGAGATCCCGGACGATGACGGCCAGCTCCCGCCAGCGATACCCCCGGTCCCGCGCCAGGGCCACCAGCTGCCGGGCCGCATATTCCACTTCAGCACGGCGATTGGAGGCTGCCACCAAAGCCAGCTGCCCGGCCGGGCTTACTGCACACGGCTTGCCCGGTATGGCAAACAACCACCGTTCCAGGTAGGCCAGAACCGGAGAATCGGAGAACCGGGGCAGATCTTGCGGCAGCGCCAGGGGCGCATCCATCGGGATACCGCCGGAATGGGCCAGCTGCTCCAGGCGGTCCCGGGTCTGACGGGTGGGAAAGAACAGGCTGTCCACGCCATGTCCCGTTTCTCCGTCATCCAGGCACAAGGCCACGTGGACCCGGGAGGCCGTAGAGATGAGCGCCGACAATACCCGGTACTCCTGGGGGTCAAAACCGGTGAAGCCATCCACCCACACCTGGGCCCCCGACAGCCAGCGGGACTCCGGAATGGCCCGGGCGGCTAAAAGCAGCACGCCGTCGGGGTCGGTGAAGCGCCCTTCCAGGTACGTGAGGTAGTCCTGGTAGATGATGGCCAGGTCGGAGATTTTGAGCGCCAGGGCCTCACTGCCGCGCCCGCTCTCCCGGAGGCGTTCCAGCTGCCCAGACAAGTGGGCCGGCGTAATGCCGTGTCGGCCCAGCTCGGTTAGAGTCATGGCCAACCGCTGGATGAAACCGGACCGCCTGGCCGCCCGGTCGAAGATGCAGAGTTCTTTGTCGCGGTTGGAGATCAGGCCGCGCAAGGCCATACGCCTGCCCAGCTCCCCCAGCTGGGGCCGGGCGGCTCCCCCTACCTCCCCCAGCACTCGCCAAGCCAGGCGGCGAAAACTCAACACCTGTACCCGTACCATGGCCGGGCGGATGGAACTCAGCAGGGCGCGCTCGGCCTGGAAGGTGGCCTGTTCGGGAACGAGGTAGATGATGGGCGATGCGCCGGGGGTTGCCAGGGCATCCCGGATCATGTTCACGCAGGCTTGGGTCTTGCCAGCCCCGGCCCGGCCCAAAATGAAGCGCAGGCTCACGGCTACCCCTCCCCGCTTTCAGTCTCGCCTGGGCTTTCCACGGGGCGGAGTCCAATTCCTACCGCATGAAGCAGCTGTGCGGAGGCCCCCTACCGGCCCTCCGAGGTTCAGGCCCCTTCCGGCCACGGGAGCGTCTGCGTCCGCCACCACATCCAGCCCGCAAGCCAGGGCCACCACCGGGTTTCTCACAGGCCCGGCCCTGGTCCGCGCCATCCCGTCAAGGCTACCCCCGCTGAGGATCACGTCTGAGAACATATGGTGGACGCGTTCAGAGCCACGTAGCCGGCAGACTTGCTCGTTGATGATCAGGGCCATGATCGGCGTGCCGATGTCAATCCAGGGCAGATTAGTGGGTACCTCGATGATGGATGGGCCATGCTCTTCGGCCAGTTCCAGCACACCCCCGGGGAGAGTCTCCAAGAGACGGCCGATCTTTACTGCCAAGGCAACGGGCGCCGATGTGGGCCAGGTGACCCACCAATCCGGAGAGCTCTCCTGTGCGGTCCCAGAAGGCGAAAGCCGTACTCAGGAGAAATGAGGCCAAACGGAGCTATGCATGGGTATCAGGCACCTCGGTGATGTCCGCGTGCTCGATCACCCCGCCCACCCCCGCGCTGCTAGCCAGCACCCTGGTACCGGCCAGCGGTTCCAGTTGCAGCACCTGGCCCACTGTCACCGGCAGGCGCTCCGCCTCCATGACTGTGCCGGCGCCAATCTTGGCGGCAGCCGGTTGGGTGGAGTTCCCTCGCCTTTGTGGACGGTCAGCGGCTGTAGGTCGTTGCCTGCAACTCATCCGAACTTGTGGTTCGCCGCGCCACCTCACCTCCCGTCTCGACGTCTCCGGACTCAACTGGCCAAGCGTCGAGCGTCGCAGCTTGGTGGTGGTAGCCTCCCTCAAGGGAGCTGGGGATCTCCGTAGCTAAGCTCTGCCGGGTTACATGCCGATGCGGTCGAGTGGTTCGGTCTGCCGGGCGGCAAAGAGACTCTCCGCCAGTGCGGAGCCAACCCATCCCCGCGGCCCGTGAGACCGGCCAGGTCGCCTGGGCCCGGCTGGTTGGTGAGCGTCAGGGCAGTCTCCTGGCTGCCATGCTCGGAGATGCACTACTCCCCACCCGGGCCGGCGGTTCCACATGGCCATGTACCGTGCTTGGCCGGCATTGCCAGAACTGCGGTGTCATGGATCCGGAAATATGCGGGCGGTGAAGTCGCGGACTAGTGCGGTCAGTCATGCGCAGTCCCAGGGGAGTGAAAATGCTTTACGGGAACCCGGCCTAGGAGTATCCCATTTCACATTGTCCTGACCCGCGGGTCTCACAGTGGCGTATTGCTTCCGGTGCAAGGGTGTTTGGAGGGTTTGGCCACTTGCGGCAGGCCAGCGACCTTTTCTCGTCAGCCCTGGGGTAGTCCGCCTCCGTTGCCGTCGGCGAGGACGAGCAGGACCAGGCACCGGTCGCGGAGTTCCTTTGCTTCCAGGCTGGCGGCGAGCAGGGAACTGCTACAGATACGGTGGATCGGGCGGGGCAGCCCGCGGGCATACGGGAAGCTCTCCCCGACCGCCTTGGGGGCAAAGACCGGCGCGGTGCGTGCCGCTACCGGCAAGTGGTGGCAGAGGCACTCTCGGATTTTCGGAACGGTGAGGCCCTTTGGGTGGTAGCGCCCGCTGAGGCGCCGGGGAAGATGGTTGTAGGTGGAGAGCGGTAACCGGTCGCGCCGGGCGGTTAGGCCCACCGGCAGAAGGGCCCGGGGGAAGCCGCGTCCACCTGGAAACCGGTCAAGGGGCGCAGTTGCTGCAGCATGGGCCCGCCGAGCAGGTGGGCGTCGTCGAAGATCAGCACCCGCTGTTGGTCCTGCCGGCGCCGGGCCCAAAAGGGTGGCCGTGGGTTGCTGGAAGGCGTCCGCCTTGTGAAAACCGGGGGCGAGCCCCAGTGCCACGGGCAGGTGGCGAGAGAGGTCCCGGGCTGGCAACAGGGGGTTGGCCGGCTGCAGCCAGGGGTGGCGCCGCCGGGGGACAAGCCGATCCCGGAGCCCAGCTCGCCGGTAGAGGGCCGGGTCGCGCTGGGCGACGGCCCGGAGCAGGCGGGCCCCGGCCTCCGGGCTGTCCTGGTGAGAGCATGGCAGTTCCGGCAGCAGCTTCCGGGTAAAGGGGGCGCGGGTGAAGCCAAAGAACCGTCCGCACCTGGTCCTGTAGCCCCAAGGCTGACACATGCCCCGGGAACCAACCCGTCGCGACCGGGAGTTGCCGAAAGGTCAATCGCGGGTTTCTTTTCCAGGTCAAACTGGGATGCTAGAGCTCAGCCAGGCATCGCTGGCCAAGGGAATAAACGGTAACCCAGCCGCCCTTTCAGCCGGCGGCGGGTAGGTGCTGGAACGATCCGGTAGGTGATGCGCTGTTTCTTGTGGTCTCCGGCGGCATCGATTCCGGCCGGAGCTGGTGCTTGCGAGCCAGCAGAGGTCGGAGGCGCTCGGCATCCAAACGGGCAACCGTCGGCGTCGCGCGGAAGCACGGAAGCATGCACCGCCTGCCTAGCTTCCCGACCCTTTCACCAGCTAGCCGTGCTTAGGGGCCAGAGCGCTAACCCAAATGCCCCGGGCGCATCAGCTAGTGAGGACCCGGCAGCGCGCTCCCGGCGTAGGAAAGGCCATGTTCGTACCGGTAGCCGTGAGGCTGCCCTTTCTAGCTATGGTGCTCGATCTTCCACCGGAAACGGCCCCTCCGGTTCGAGCGGTGCTGTCTTGGACTGTCTGCAAAAGTGATCCGGTCTGGGCTACCCTGGTGTTGATTGACCGAGACGCCAGCCCTTGAGGGGCAGAAGGGAGCCTAGGCCCATGGACAAGCTACCACCGAGCCAGCGTCCTGCCCGGCTGGCTGAAGAACTGCGTAAGCGAGACGAGGTTGAGGGATGGACCGGTGCACCGGTGCGGCTGGGTGCCCGCAAGCTGGTCCAAGAGCGGCGGGAGCCAGAGGCAGTGGAGACTCTGGGCCCGGGCCGGTACGCGCCCAGGGGCCCCGGCCGGCGGAGCTGGCGGAAGAGTGACCAGACCCACCGGCCGCGCACGGCGAAGGGTCAACTAGGACTGGAATAGCCCAGGTGCGGCAGATGGTGGGACCGCGGCAAGCGTTCCTTCCGCAAATGCCAGCCCAGAGGAGGGCCAGGACGGGGTTTGCGACCTACTCACGCGTACGGTGAGTCCCTCGGACCAGTTCCCTGCCCACCAGCCCCAGGAACTGCTGGCCCGGCTCAGCTACTGGTGCTCCACCTGGGCTTGGGGCTGGTCGCCGGCAAGGCGGGCGGCGAAGGTTGCCCACCTCTTGTTCCCGGCTTAGGCCATGCGGCTGATCCAACAGTGCTCCCAGGGGATCCCCCCGCCGCATCAACCACTCCGCTGTTGCTTGGCTGCGGGCTGGGTTCGCGGAGCCAAAGCCGCTCATCGAAGAGGCAACGGGAAACCAGGCTTGGGCAGAGGGCGAGGGAGAAGCCGTCGCTTGAAGATGGCCGGGGGTGTTGGGACCTCCGTTCATATCCCTTCAGTTGGCCACGCCATGTGATAGAACGGTGGCCAAACAGAGTGAGCGAAGGCAAGAAGGTACGTGAGGCGCTGGGCAAGAACCGGGCAATCGCCGTATAGAGGCAAGCAGTGGTAACCAGACGGCTTGGACTGAGACTCCGTTCGTTTCGCCGCCGGGTGCAGCAGCTCATGCCTGACGTGCTAACCGCCCGGCAGCTCACGGCAGGCTAGGGAGGGGCCAAGGCAGCTCCGGCTCTCGGTCGCCCTCACCGGTTCTCCCGCACAACGCCGGGGTTGTCATCCAGCATGCCCATGATCCCCGGCCGGGCCGCCTGCAGCGCCAAGGCCCGGTGGCTTACCGCATTCTTGGCAGCCGGCGAAAGCTCCCCAAAAGTCAGTCCTGCGGGTGGGTAGTAGAATAGGGGATCATAGCCGAAGCCGTGGGTGCCCCGGGGGACCCGCAGGACGCGGCCGTGGCAGTAAGCTACAGTCACTTTCGGTTGCTGCCCCGGCTTTCCCCAGGCAATGGCGCAGACGAACCTGGCCGTACGTCGTTCGTCCGGTACGTCCATGAGCAAGTCCAGGAGGAGCTGGTTGTTGGCCCCGTCACCGGCATGTTCGCCGGCAAAAATCGCCGAGCGTACTCCCGGGTACCCTCCCAAGACATCCACCTCCAGGCCCGAGTCGTCGGCCACAGCCGGCAGGCCGGTCAGCCGCGCCGCCGCTGACACCTTCATCACGGCGTTCTCAACGAAGGTGGTATCCGCCTCCGGGGGAAGCACAAGGCCCGGATAGGCATCCAGGCCGATGATGTCACCGCCACACTCCGGCAGCAACGTCCTGATTTCCCGAAGCTTACCCGGGTTCCTGGTGGCCACCAACAGGGCTACGGCGCGCGTCCGGGACATGCAACCCCACCTCTTCTGCCAGCTCGCCTAAGACCGCCCGTTGGGCTGCAAATAACCCGGCCATGCCCTCCCGGGCCAGCTCCAGGAGTTTTTCCATTTCCGCAGGGGAGAAGGGGGCCCCCTCGCCCGTGCCTTGCACCTCCACCAGTTGCCCCCGCCCGGTCATGACCACATTCATGTCCACCCGGGCCCTGGAGTCTTCCTGGTAGTCAAGGTCCAGTAGCGCCCGGTCCCCCACCATGCCCACGCTCACCGCCGCCAGGTAGTCGGTCAGTGGAAGCACGGTGCGGGGCTCGGTCCGCAAGCGCTGTAGGGCATCGACCATGGCCACAAAGGCCCCGGTGATGGCCGCCGTCCGGGTCCCGCCGTCTGCCTGTATGACATCACAGTCCACCCAGAGCGTGCGCTCGCCGAGGCAGTGTAGGTCCACTACCGACCTTAGGCTCCTGCCGATAAAGCGCTGGATCTCCATAGTCCTGCCACCCAGGCGCCCGCGGGCGGCTTCCCGCATGGTACGGGTGGGCGTAGCGCCGGGCAACATGGCGTACTCGGCGGTAACCCAACCGTGCCCTGCGCCCCTGAGAAACGGTGGTGCCCGGTCCTCCACCGACACGGTGCAGATGACGCGAGTGTCACCCATGGCCACCAGGACCGAACCCGCCGCAAACTTGGTGAATCCCCTGGTCAAGGTAATAGGCCGGGCCTCGGCCACTCCGCGGTCACCCAATCGCATGCGTTCACTTCCCTTTGCGGGACTGGAACACTCCCCCGTAGATGCTGCGGGTCTCCATTACGGTAAAGAACGCTTCCGGGTCATGGGTCTCGATGGCCGTGTGGAGCGTGGCTAGGGACTTGCGGGCCACCGTGACCAACAGCACTTTCCGGGAACCTTCCCGGCCCTGTCCCTGCAGCACAGTAACGCCGAAGCCCTCCTCCCGCAAGATGCTATCCAGACTGGCATCCGGCCGCATACAGATGATCTGGGCGGTCACGTAACCGAGGGCTAGTCTCTCCTCAACGACACTGCCTAGGATGTTGCCGGTGGCAAATCCCAAAGCATAGGCCACCACCTTGATGGGATTGTCCATGTCCCGGACCACCATGGTCAGTGCCCCCAGAAAGATGGTCACCTCGAAGAAGCCCAAGGCGGCCGCCTGGTACTTTCTGCCCCTGACAATCAGCAGCACCCTAAGTGTGCCCAAAGTTACGTCGGTAACCCTCGCTGCGAAGATGAAGAACGATGCCAACAGCACTTGCAGCATAATACACCACCCCGGGATTAAGGTATGCAAAAAAGACGGGTCCCACCGGGGACCACCGCACCGGAACTAGGCCAGATCCCGCTATTTCACTCTTTCATCGGTCATCAGAGTGTGGATCTGTCCGAGGGCATCAATGAGCCGCTGCTTGTCATCATCGTCCATTTTAGTAACGATGGTGCGCAGGTACTCACGACGCGCCTGCATGACTTGACTGATGATATCGTCGCCCCGCTCGGTGATATGGAGGCGGACCACCCGCCGGTCGGTAGTATCCCGCTGCCTCACGATCAGACCGGTCCGTTCCATGCGGTCGCTCAAGTCCGTAGCGGTGCTGCAGGCCAGGTACATCTTCTGACAGAGCTCACCCATGGTGAGATCGCCGCTCTCCCTGAGATGAAGCAGCGCATCGAGCTGAGGAGGCGTTATCTCAAAGGCCGCCAGTATATCGCGCCCGCGCTTCCTGACAATGCGGGCCACGCTTCTTAGAAGTCTTTCGGTGTCCACGACGTACCCGTCGAAGCTGGCGATCTCCACTTTCTCTCCCCTTTGCCTCCAGTGTTAGCATCATGTTACCAACGGAGGATCCGGCTGTCAAGCATAGGCAGGACAAAGGCATTTGCGAGGTGCTCGTTTCCGCCCCGGATCTTGGTCGGAAACTACGTACAACCGGGGCAAAGTAGGACGTTAAGCGCCTAAGTGATGGGCTTGGGCCGGACTTCACTCTCTCTGCGGGGGTTAGCAGCATGGAGAGGCCACATCCGGGTAGCCGTCAACTACTGTAGCCCCCGGCCTCCCTGTTTGCGGTTGGTCTTAGGCCGCCACCAGGCCGCAAAGCCGGTCCAGACGCCGGGTGCGTACCCGGCCCAGCGCCATGGCCAGCATCACGCTCAAGGCAAGGTGCACCGTAGGTGCATTCGCTTCAAGCCCCGGATAAAGTGCTCCTCCAAGCCAAACCCCCGCTCCACCGCCGTGCACTGCGCATAGACCCGCTTCCGCCGGTAGCACGCGCGGGCTGGGCACGCAAATGGGCCGGTCGGTCGCCGGGGAATGCCCGGCGCCTGCCCCACCGGACAGACCGGTACCCCCCTGGCAGGCGTTCCCGTAATGTTGGGTGGGACAGCGGTGTTTCCGGGTGTTACGGTCCTTTCCAAACCCACCATAGGCCAGGGTGGGCCGGAGGCCGCTCCCCGGACCATGGCAGTGGACCGTGCCCCGGTAGTCATACCCCACCCTCCCCCGGCCCGGTAACAGGAGGGCTACCTCGCCATCCTTCCAACCGTTGCGAGTGCCGCGCACCGCTTGATCTGGTGGTTACTCCATAACCGGATCAGTAACTTGCTGTGGTCATCAGCCCGGTCAGCCAGCCACGAGTTCGCCGCCTTAAATGCCACAAAAGAGAAGGCCGCGCGATGGCGAACATGGCAAATGGCTTAACCAGCTAGTCTGTCACCCGTGCAGCATACAAGCCTTTCGGGTTTTCCCCGCGTTGTCAAAGCTGGCGAAGTCCGCCCTAATCATCATGGGATAAAGCATTAGCCACCTCAAAGTGGCGATGGGGATAGACGCCTGGGCATACTCAAATTTGCCTAAGAAGCCAGGGATTGCAGGCAGGAATTCACCTGGTGTGGACGCCGACAACCATGCACAGAGCCACCCATAGGGCCAGGTACTTTTCGACAACTCCGATATCCGCATCCTTCACTCCACTCATAAAGCCCCTGTCACATTCTTCAGCAGCACTCTCCGCCGCCTGAACAATCACAGTTCGGTTCGCTTCTGCTAAGCCAGCCCATAATCACAGCGGTGGCGCATCCGACTCCTGAAGCAACAGCGATGGCATTGGCAGGACAATTTGTCGCACAAGCACCGCACTCCATACACCGGTCTTTTTCTTTAATCAACGCCTTTTCCCCATTCACGTTGAATACTCTGTGAGGGCAAACTTCCGAGCATCTTCCGCAGCCTATACAGTTTTCAGCAGACAGGCGAAGTGTCGCGACATTTTTCAAGTACATAAGCTTCACAGCGTCCTCCCCTTATACCAACAGCTTATTCATCAAAACCAGCACAATCCCGGCAACAGATGAAAGAGCGATCAGCGGCACCGCTGCTTTCATTTCCTTGATGACGCCGGAAAAGGAAGTGTATGTCGACGAGCCGGTAAAATTCATGGCCAGGAACGCCGATAGGGACGGCAGAACTAGCAGATAGCCTATGGTAAGAAGTAGGAATTCAGGAGTAAACCAGCGGCAAAACCAGGCAAAACCTGCTGTCCAGCACAGCCCCAACAGCCAGCCCTTCCATGCGAACGCCCTACCCGGAATAAAGGGAAGAAGCAGGGGAGTGATGACTGTTCCCATTACCGCAGCGCCCACATAGACAGCAAAATCCGCAAGTCCGAAGGGTCTTGCCGCGAAAAGGTTTATGAGGAACAATAATCCGAAAACCATCAACGAAGTTTTTGCGGTCTGCACCAGTTCCACAGGTGTGAGAACCAACCGATCCCACATGGTAAATTTC
>DMHJ01000121.1:3797-3947 GCA_003449495.1 Clostridiales bacterium UBA8153 | reverse complement strand
ACCCCGGTGGAAGGGCGCCACGTGCTTTTGGTCGAGGACATCGTGGACAGCGGCCTGACCCTCTCCTACTTGCACGGGTTCCTCCAGAGCCGCGCTCCCGCCAGCCTGCGCGTGTGCGCCCTGTTAGACAAACCCAGCCGCCGCCGGGTG
>DMHJ01000121.1:1539-3426 GCA_003449495.1 Clostridiales bacterium UBA8153 | reverse complement strand
CGTCTTCGTGGTAGGCTACGGTCTGGACTACCATGAGCAGTACCGGCACTTGCCCTTCATCGCCGTCCTCAGTCCTCAAGTCTACGCCGGGTGTGAAGCCGGTGGGAGGTCTACAAGTTGAGCAAGTCCCATGAGCTGGTGGCCATCATCGATCTGGGGGCCCAGTACGGTCATCTCATCGCCCGCCGGGTGCGGGAAGCCGGGGTATACTGTGAGATCTTCCCGCACACCATTACCGCGGAAGAGCTGCGTCGCCGAAGCGTGAGGGCGGTGATACTCACCGGCGGTCCGTCCAGCGCTTATGCGCAGGATTCCGTCCAGGTAGATGAGGGGCTTTTCCGGCTGGGCGTGCCGGTTCTGGGCATCTGCTACGGCATGCAGCTGATGGCCCAGGCCCTGGGCGGGCAAGTGACGCGGGCCAGTCGTCGAGAGTATGGGCGCGCCACACT
Source organism: Clostridiales bacterium UBA8153 (assembly GCA_003449495.1). Classification (GTDB taxonomy): domain Bacteria; phylum Bacillota; class Sulfobacillia; order UBA8153; family UBA8153; genus UBA8153. Next base: position 2,977 of record DMHJ01000121.1, on the reverse strand, counting down.
AAATATCCAGCTGGACGACCCGCTGTTTCACGGTCTTGAGCGCCAGTTGGAATGCTGGATGAGCCATGGCGATGCGGTTGTAGCAGCGCCTGAAGGCTTTGTCGTACTGGCATCCACCGCCAACTCTCCGGTGGCCGCCATGGCCCGGCTGGACCGTCGCCTGTTCGGCGTCCAGTTTCACCCGGAGGTGAAACACACCCCCGAGGGACAAGCCATCTTGAAGAACTTCCTGTTCCGCGTGGCGCAGCTGACGGCAGACTGGACGGCCGGGTCTTTTGTCGAGGAAGAGGTGGCGAGAATCCGCCGCCAGGTGGGGGACCACCATGTCATCTGCGCCCTGAGCGGGGGAGTGGACTCAGCCGTATCTGCCGCCTTGGTGCACCGGGCCGTAGGTGAACGGCTGAACTGCATCTTCGTCGACCACGGCCTCTTGCGCAAAGGCGAGGGCGAGGCGGTGGTCGAGACCTTCCACCGGGTGATGGGCATGCAGCTGCGATGTGTAGATGCCAAAGGCCGCTTCCTGAGCCTCTTGGCGGGCGTCACCGATCCGGAGGAGAAGCGCCGGCGCATCGGCCACGAGTTCATACGGGTGTTCGAAGCAGAGGCTGCCCGTTTCCGGGATGCCCGTTTTCTGGTGCAGGGGACGATTTACCCGGACGTCATCGAAAGTGGTACGGCCACGGCGGCCACCATCAAAACCCATCACAATGTGGGGGGCCTGCCCAAGGACATGAGCTTCGAGCTGGTGGAACCCCTGCGGCAGCTGTTCAAGGACGAAGTGCGCCGGGTCGGCTACGAGCTGGGCCTGCCCGAGGAGATCGTCGGCCGGCATCCTTTTCCCGGGCCCGGCCTGGCCGTGCGCATTGTGGGGGAGGTCACCGAGGAACGCTTGGACGTTCTGCGGGAAGCCGACGCCATCTTCGTGGACGAGATCAAGCGGGCCGGTCTGTACCGCCAGATTTGGCAGGCCTTCGCCGTGCTACCGGCCTTCCGAAGCGTGGGGGTGATGGGCGACGAGCGCACCTACGCCTATACCGTGGTGCTGCGCGCCGTGAACAGCGATGACGCCATGACCGCCGAATGGACGAGGCTGGAGCCCGCACTGCTGTCGCGCATCTCCACGCGGTTGGTCAACGAGGTGCCCCAGATCAACCGGGTGGTGTATGACATCACCTCCAAGCCGCCGGCCACCATCGAGTGGGAGTGACCTGGCTCTCCCCGGGTCTGGTGAACAACAGCCCGGGGTGCCGGGCAACGGTGGAGGGCCGGTGTGACCGGCCCGGCAGGTCTAGCGTCCGAGGCCTGGCAGCAGGCATGGTGCCGGAAACGCTAACCCACCAGGCACGCTGCCGGGCAAGACTGGCCGGCCTTACAGCGTAGCCCCCTCAGACAGAGGGCGTGAACATGCAAAGGAGATCACCGGCCAGACCTAGAAATG
>DMHJ01000121.1:0-1137 GCA_003449495.1 Clostridiales bacterium UBA8153 | reverse complement strand
ATTTTGGGGAGGTGCGCACGATGATTTGTCCGGTGTGCCCTGGTGTGGAGCTGAAGATGTCGGACCGCCAGGGAGTAGAGATTGACTACTGTCCCAAATGCCGCGGAGTGTGGCTGGACCGGGGGGAACTGGATAAGATTATCGAGTTGTCCGCTTTCCAGCGGCCGGGCATCGCGGGCCGGCGGCAGGAGGATTCTGACGATGACCGGGACGACCGCGACCTGCGGGACGACCGGGACCGTGGCCAGCGCAGGCGTAAATCGATGTTAGGCCAGCTGTTTGACTTCTGAGGCCCCAGGTTGCGGAGACATTGGCAGTGTCCGCCTCTTCCCGTGCGCTCGCTGCACATATGTGGACTTCCCGGCCTGCGGGCTGAGTAACCCATGTCTGCAGGGTGATGCCAAGGGGCGCGACCGACTGGGTGTCGCTGGAAACGGCGGTGCCTCCCGTGCTCGAAAAGGAAGTCCGATTCAAATGAGGAAGGGGAGGACGAAAGGGAAGCCCCGGTAAGTCATGCGTGTGCTCGGGATCATCCTGGCCTTGATGCTGCTGGCAACCGCCGGCCGTCCGCGCCGGGAGGTCGAGCGAACCGAACTCATCCTGGCCACCGCCGATAGCGGCCGGCCGGACGTGCTCAACCCCGCCTTCGAAGAACGCCATCCTTTCTCGGTGAAAAGCATCGCCGTCGGCACAGGCGAAGTCTTGCGCCTGGGCGAGCAGGAAAAGGCCGACATCCGGCTGGCGCCTGCCCGCCGGCCCTAGGATCAGTTCACGGCGGCAGGCCATGGCATCCGTCGGACTGGACGTGATGTTCAATGACTTCGCCATCTCAGGGCCTTCCGGGGGTCCATGGGGCATTCGGGGCATGATGGCGCCCGGCCCCGCGCTGGCACCGGTGGCCGAGAGGCCGGCACCCTCCCCGGCCATGCCCTTCCGACAACCGTGCACCGGCCCTGGTCGAACTGGGCCCAACCCCGACCGGCGCGTTGCCCGGCGGCGCGGCAGCGAGCGGAGTCACCGTGTTGCCGGGTGTGTCCGGGGGGACCATCCTGAGCGTCCTGGAGCAGTACGAGCACGTGGCGAACGCCCTGAACCGGCTTGACTGGTTCGCCCTGGCGACCTTCGGGGCCGGGGGCG
>DMHJ01000064.1:2426-2729 GCA_003449495.1 Clostridiales bacterium UBA8153 | reverse complement strand
TTACCGTTCATCATAGGGTGCCGGAAAAAAATGCTCGACCAACCCGGTGATGAGCTGGGTGGCATTGGGGATGCCCACATCCGCTGCCACCAAACTGGCATACAAAGCGGTGATGACCCACAGAAGCACAAAAGCCCACCGCCCGGGTCGTTGGCGCTTGGCCAAGAGAAAAGCCGAGTGCCGACCATGTCAGCGGGACCTCACCGGCTCAACTTTGAGCCCGGTCCCGGCGAGAACGGCCTACACCCGGGCTTCAACTTCAAGGTCCTGGAAGGCCTCCGCCCAACGCTCCTCCCAGTCTGG
>DMHJ01000064.1:0-2014 GCA_003449495.1 Clostridiales bacterium UBA8153 | reverse complement strand
GGCCCGCTGTGCGGCCTGGCTCACCAGCTGGGCTACCCCGTCTCTCACATGATGCCGGAGGGCGATGGTCACCGGACCTGGCAGCTTGAGGCCGAGGTCCCACTCATAGCCTTCTATATGCCCATATACCCGGAGCATAAGCTCCATGCTCACCCGGCCTTCTGCCACCTCTGGTACCGCGTCGGTCGGCACCGCATGCACCCCCACGGCCACCCGACCCCGCACCGGCTCACCCACCTCTAACTCCAGCAGGCCCAACCGGTGCTTGTCGGCGATCAGGCTCCAGCCCTGGGTCTCGGATTCATCCAACCATCGCACCATGCGGCCGCCTACGAAGGCCGCGCTCCTATCCACCCATGCAGGATGCCGGGCATCCAGACCCGGCGCTGAAGAACGGGCCTAGACCCGGGCTACAAGCACTTCCAGGCCCGGTCCGTCTATCTCATGGAAGAGTCCCTGAGGTTATCCAGGAGGGCGGGCCCCGACGGGGCCAGCTTCTTGCATCTGGGCTGCAGCTGCGATGACGACCACCTGTACCGAGTAAGGCCGGCTTGTCCCGTCGTAGTCGAAACTTGCCCGGGTAGCCAGGGCTGGCTATTCCGGTTCCGCAGGTCCCACCATCCGGTCAAGAGGACACTGGCCAGTATGCCGCTATGATGACTGTCTTGCACATCATGGGCACTCTCCCGCACCCGGGCGGTGGAGCCCCGCAGGGCGTGGGCGGCCCCCCGGCAGCCCGTAAGGCACAAGCACCGGCGCCAAAGCGTACGGGCCAAATATTCTGGGCTGGCGAGAGGCCCGCAACTGGAGCATGTCATCGCAAGCATGCAGCCTCAACACCGCTCAGTGCACGGCCATGGGCAGTGTGAGAGCGGGCGGCAGTCGCTCACGACCAAAAGCTGAGCTAGGCACCGCGCACCGCAGAACATGAAGGTGGACACGGGCTGTGAACATACCCATCCCCCAGGTCCACACCGCCAAAGCTTCAATGCCCTCGAGAAACTCGGTAATCCGGAAGCTCCTGGCCATCTGCAGGAACGGGAACACCGTACGGGCGACCGCATCGCCGCCCCCACGGCTACCGCCCCCATGGCCAGGGTCAGGAAGGCCAGCGCCGTGGAACCCAGTGCGGTCTTCAGCTCCTTCCTAAGTCCGGCAAGAGAGAAGGGTGAGGAGGGCCGGTACCATGAACGCAGCAGACACGGCAATGGGAGTAACCGCTGCCTGCAAGGCTGGCATCATCCCCCGTCCGAGCACCGGTTCCAGGTTCTACCACCGCCAGACTCTCGTCGCGGCCAGCAGAGTGGCGGCAACCCCCAGCACGAACAGGGGAACAGCAGGTCGGCCGGCCGGTCTGTGACCTCCACCCCCATGTAGGCGGCGTAGGCCGAGAGCAGCACCCTTGCCGAGTTGATGAGTATCACGGGAGTCAGGGGCAGAACAGCGGTGGTGACCATCTTCCCATAGATGCGGAGGGGTACGGAAGTAAGGTGCAAGAATGACCAGAGGATCACGATGGCACGACTCTCCCCGGCCACCTACCTAAAAGTCTTTGGCTAAACTCCACCAGCACGTGCTCTGGATAGCACCCACCCAGCCCGGCGGTGGTGCCGATGGCAATGAGGGCACCTCCAAATGCGATGAGGGCCGCAACTCAGGCATCCTGCCGGGCATCGGCCGACGTGAGCACCGGGAGTATAGTGATTACCGCGGTGCTCCGGATGATATACAAGGCGAAAAATGACTGGCGCTTGGCGAGCTGTTCCGCTCTCATCGCTCTCCTCCCTTCCGGGGGCCGCTGGCCCGGGCGCCGGCCTATGAGTTCATGCCCACCCACCAGCCGGGGGCGCCGGACCAGCTGCCAGCCGAACGCGCGTAGCACCGCATCCTTTAAAGGTCCTCCACGATCATGGGGGCCGGCGGGACAACGTAGGGGTAACTGGAAGAACGTAAAGACACCAAGTGGGTGCTGGGAAGAATGAACCCGAAGTGGATGTCGAACAAGCCCAGCGTG
>DMHJ01000172.1:8288-19229 GCA_003449495.1 Clostridiales bacterium UBA8153 | reverse complement strand
GGGTCTCCGCATCGTCGTGGACTGCGCCCACGGGGCTGCCACCGGCCTAGCCCCGAGGGTGTTCTCTTTGCTGGGGGCGACGGTGACCGCCATGGGCTCCCACCCGGACGGCACGAACATCAATGTGGACAGCGGCTCGACCTCACCCGGGGCGCTGGCCCGGTTGGTAGTGGAGAGCCGGGCGGACCTCGGGGTGGCGCTGGACGGGGATGGCGACCGGGTCATCGCCGTGGACGAGGCCGGGTCGCTGGTCGATGGCGATGCCATCTTGGCCATCTGCAGTGAGGAAATGGCCGGGCGTGGGAAGCTGGCGGGCGGCGGCGTGGTGGGCACGGTCATGAGCAACCTGGGTCTGGAGCTGGCACTGAGGCAGGCCGGTCTTAAACTGCTGCGCACGCCCGTGGGCGACCGGTACGTGCTTGATGCCATGCGCCTGCAAGGTTTTCGCCTGGGCGGAGAGCAGTCCGGGCACGTGATCTTTTTGGACCATGCCACGACCGGGGACGGGATCCTGACGGCGGTGCAGCTTTGCGCCATCATGGCTGAACGCAATCAGCGACTCTCCCAGCTGGCTTCCGTTTTCCAGCGGGTACCTCAGGTACTGGTGAACGTGGAAGTCGCGGACAGAGCGGGGGTGGAAGACAACGAGGCGATCCGGGCTGCGGTGGAACAAGCCACCCTCACCCTGGGTAAAAGCGGCCGGGTGCTGGTGCGCCCTTCGGGCACCGAGCCCCTGGTCCGGGTGATGGTGGAGGCCACCGATGCCGGCATCGCCCATAGCACGGCGCACCGGCTGGCCCAAGTGATTCAAGCGGAACTGGCACGGTGAGAAAGCGGGAAGTAAGGAAAGCGGAAAAAAATGAAAGCGCCTGGACTCGCCTGGGCGAGTTGACGAGGACTGGGGAGCATCGAGCATTCGGCGGATACCCCACGGTCGGCCACGACCGAGAGCGGCCCGGCAAATCCGGCCGGTGACGGCCGGGACAAGACGGGCCTGGTGGCCGGGTCTGATTCCCGCTGACCGCTGCACTGACCGCTGCCTGGCGGTCTGTTTGTTTCAGCGTCTTCCTGTGAAGAGGAGAGGATCGCATGTGTGGCATCGTAGGATATACCGGGCCTAGGCCCGTTCTACCACTTTTGATCGGCGGTCTAAGGAAATTGGAATACCGGGGGTACGACTCTGCCGGGGTGGCGTTGCAGACCGGAGTCGAGTTGGTGGTGGCCAAGGCCGTAGGTCGCTTGTCCTGCCTGGAAGAACGAGTGGCCGGGATACCCGGCGACGGGTTTCTCGCCGGCATGGGGCACACCCGCTGGGCCACTCACGGGAGACCTTCGGACATTAACGCACACCCGCACGGGGACTGCCGGGGCCGGTTCGCCGTGGCACACAATGGGATCATAGAGAACTACCGGTCTCTACGGGAGCGTCTACGCGGGAGCGGTCACCATTTCTCCTCCGAGACGGATACCGAGGTGATCCCCCACCTCATTGAGGAGGCGTACCGGGGAGACCTGGCATCCGCCGTCCGCTCCGTTGCCGGCCTGCTGCGAGGATCGTTTGCCTTGGTGGCCATGGCCGCCTCCGAGCCCGGACTGCTGGTGGCGGTGCGCAAGGACAGCCCGCTCATCGTGGGTTTGGGAGACGGCGAGAACTTCTTGGCTTCGGACATTCCCGCCATCCTGGAGTATACCAAGAGCTGCTACATCCTGGACGACGGTGAGCTGGTGGTCGCCGACCAGCGCTGCGTCGAAGTCCAGGACCTGACCGGTAGGGTGCGTCACAAACCCGTCTTCCAGGTCCCCTGGGACGTCGCTGTTGCCGAGCGTGGAGGCTACCCGCACTTCATGCTCAAGGAGATCCACGAGCAGCCGCAGGCGGTCCGGGAGACTCTGCGCGACCGGATCAAAGAAGGTGAGCTGGCGCTGGATGAGTTTGGACTGGATGGCGACGCCGCCCGCGCCCTACGGCGTCTGCACCTGGTAGGATGTGGGACGGCCTACCACGCCTGCCTGGTAGGCAAGTACCTCATCGAAAAGCTGGCCCGCCTGGCGGTGGAAGTGGACCTGGCATCGGAGTTTCGATACCGGGACCCCATGGTGGAGACCGGCTCCTTGCTGGTCGCCGTCAGCCAGTCTGGCGAGACCGCCGACACCCTTGCCGCCCTGCGCGAAGGAAAGCGTCAGGGCGCCCGCACTGTAGCCATCAGCAACGTCATGGGGTCGTCCATCACCCGGGAGGCCGGCTCGGTATTCTACACCCGCGCCGGCCTGGAGCAAGCCGTGGCGTCTACCAAGGCCTACGTCACCCAGCTGGTAGCCCTGATGTTGCTGGCGGTGGACCTGGGTGCCAAGCGTGGTACCGTGCCGGAGGCGGAGCGGGCCGAGCTGATCGAGGCCATCCAGAAGTTGCCGGAACTGGCCGAGGAGGTGCTGAAGCTGGCCCCCGCCATCGACAACCTGGCCCGGCAGGTGGCCCAGTGGGAGGACGCGTTCTTCATCGGGCGAGGCTTGGACTACGCTGTGGCCCTGGAGGGCCAGCTCAAGCTCAAGGAGATATCGTATATCCATGCCGAGGCCTATGCGGCGGGGGAGTTGAAACACGGTACGCTCGCCTTGATCGTAGAGCGGATTCCCGTCATCGCCCTGGCCACCCAGCCGCCGGTGTTAGACAAGATGATCAGCAATATCACCGAGGTGAGGGCCCGGGGAGGCAGGATCATCGCCGTCTGCTCCAATGAAGAGGAGCTGGCACCCTATGCCGATGACCTCATACTGCTCCCGGCCTGCCATCCGCTGCTGATGCCGGTGCTAGCGGTGATGCCCCTCCAGCTGCTCGCATACTACGCTGCCGTGCACCTGGGGTGCGACGTGGATAAGCCGCGGAATCTGGCCAAGAGCGTTACGGTGGAGTGAAGGGACAGTCCGGTGATCCTGCCGCCGGCAGACCGGAGAGGACCGGCGCATATAGTGCGCCGGCACCGGGAACCCGGTGCGACAGAAGGAGGCAGGATCGGCCATCTGCCGGGCGAAACGTCCGGAGTGCACCGGATGGGCGCGGACGGTTTTTCGTCTAGGGCTCGGAGGGCGGGACGCGTGCATGGGCGTAGGAATCCGGCCTCTTGGGCGCCGCGCCCGGCCGGCAACGGAACACGCGCTGAGGGGGTAGCCGGGATACGGAGGATGCGTTGGATAGCGTGCCCTGCCATAGTGCTGGCACTTCTACTATGCGGTTTGCCCGGATCCGGATGGGCAGCCGATTCTACCGGCATTGCCGTGTTCCTGGACGGCCTGCCCGTGCAGTTCGATGTGCCGGCCATGATCATCGATGGGCGGACCATGGTTCCGTTTCGTGCCATTGCCGAGGCCCTTCATGTTACCGTTACCTGGGAGCCCAGTCGCCGGCTGGTCTTGGCCGTCGGGGAGCGGGCACATGTGTTGCTGCAGGTCGGCAGTAATACCGCCCACCTCAATGGCCTCCCCCACCTTCTGGAGGTGCCGCCGGTCATCGTCGCCGACCGCACCTTGATCCCGTTGCGCTTCTTTGCGGAAGCCTTCGGTTGCCGGGTGGAGTGGAGCGCGGCCACCCGCACCGTGGCCATCACTTCCCCGCCCCTGAAGCTGGTCGTCATCGGCTTCTATGCCTTGGGAGACGCCGAAACCAGCAGCTGGACTGACTTGTTTGGAGCACCGTTTCCGGCCAAAGCCGGAGGGCATACCGACTTGGTGAGCGAGCTGGCCCTGGGCTGGTACACCATTGATGCCCAAGGGAACCTGCTCACCTGGAGCCCCCGGACGGCCTGGCAGCGACCGCGGGGATGGGAGGAAGTGCTCAGTGCGGCAAGGCAGTTCGGCCTGCGCACCGAAATGGTGGTCCACGAGACAGAGACAGGCGGCTTGCTCAGCGCGGTCCTCGGCGATGAGGAGCGCATTGCCCGGGCCGCCCGGGCCATTGCCCTGGCTGCCGTAAGGTATGACGGCGTCAACCTCAATTTGGAGAAGCTGGGGCTCTATGCCCAGGGAGAGGAACAGCGCAGGGTCCAGGAGAGTTTCACGCGCCTGGTGGCCGAGCTGGCACCGCTCCTTCGCGAAGCCGGCAGAACCCTTACCTTAACGCTCCATCCACCCAACAGCTCCTTCCGGGGTTACGACTATCCGGCCCTGGGACGCCTGGCCGATCGCATCATCATCATGGCCCACGACTACGGCCCCAGACCGGAACCGTTGGACCGGGTGATCGAAGCCATAGAGCTGGCCGTGGCCTCGGTACCGCGGGACCGGCTTATCCTGGGCATTTCCATCCCCAGCGAGAATCCTGAGAGCCTTATCGCCAAGGTAGGGGTGGCCAAGCGGTACCGCCTCCAGGGGATATCCCTTTGGCGGCTGGGCCTACTCACCGACGACGAGTGGGCGGCCCTGCGGAAGGCAGTGGCGGTCCGGCCGTAAGAGACCGATGCGCCAATGGGAAGTGGGCGGCCGGGTCAAACCTGGCGGCCCCCGGATCAACCGGGGAGGTGTCCAACGTAAAGATTCTGGTTCTGGTCCAGGGCACGTATGGCAGACGCATCTGCGAGCATGTGAAGGCAAAAGGCCCGCCGGGCTGGGAGACGACCGAGGTCTTCCTGCCTTTCCTTACGCAACCCGTGCTCGAGGAGCCCGAGTACTATCTACCGGGCTCCCTGGGCCCGGCCGACCTCGTGCTGCACTTGGGGGAAACGCACCAGGCGGCCCAGCTGCTTCCGGCCGTGACGCGGGCCGCGGGCGCCGGCGCCGTGATCGCCCCCATTTCCCACAGTCACTGGGTACCCAAGGGTCTCAGAAACCAGCTCAGGCAGGAGCTGTCCCAACAAGGCCAGAGTATCGTGTTCCCAGAGCCGTTCTGCTCGTTGACTGAAGAGACCGCCGGGCTTTTTCCCCCCGTGCCCTACCATCACCCACTGATCCGTACCTTCGCGCGCCATTTCGGTTATCCCCGCCTGGAGGTCGAGTTGAGCGACGACGGCCAACGCTTGGCCAAAGTGGAGGTCACCCGCAGCTCGCCCTGCGGTTCCAGTTACCATGCGGCCGCACGCCTGGCCGGCTTTGACGTCTCCCAGGTGTTGCCCACGGCCGGGCTGATCTGCCTGCGCCACCCGTGCCTGGCCTCCATGGCCTTGGAAGAACGTGGCGGTCGAACCGAAACCATCATGCACCTGGCCGGGCAAGTTTTCAACACCGCCATGGAAGAGGCCTTGAGCCGGAGAGTGCAGCGCACGGTGCACCGGTAACCGGTTCCCGGTGACCTTCCTTCAGGTGGGTAAGGGCCCGCCTCAGCGCCTGAGTCCCTTGGCCGGCACGGGGTAGGCGCCCCGGCCGGCGGCGGCTTCCCCGGAGTTACCTAGGATCCAAGACCGTCCCCATGAACAGGATCATTCCCGTCTTGTCATCGCGGATGGCAAAGAGGAAGGGGCGGTCCACTACCATATGAAAGCCTCTGGGCATGGACTCGACTCTGATCTCCACGGAAGTGACGGCGGCGGCCTCGGTGCCTTCCTCATCTACGTCAACCACGGCCTTGTGTTTCACACTGCCGATGTACACGTTAGGCGGGACCGGGCACATGGCGGAGAAATCGGCCTGCTCCGGGTCAAAGGCCAGTTCCATGCCTAGAGCCTTGAGCGGACCGGCCAGCTCGTACTTCGTCTCCATGCGGAAGCGGGGGAGTACCAGGTATCCTTCGGCCTCCCCGAAACCGGCCAGGGAGCGCGCCCAGGTCTCGGGGGTCAGCGCATCCACCAGCCCGGCCAGTCCCGTGTGGGTTGAAGGCAAGAAGACATACATGCCGGTTCGTCCGGCGCCATAGGGTAGCCTGACGGCCTGAAATCCGTCGCCCTGGTAGTATTGGAACCTACCGGTCCTGGACATCAGGGGATGGGTGACCGGGGTGCCGTCGGCAAGGGTAAACGAGCCATCCCTGGTGGCCGCGCGTTCGAAGCGGGTTGACCAGCTGCCCTTGAAGTGGATGGCGTTGATGAGAAACAGGAGGTGGTCGCGGTCGATCCTATCGACGATGCCGGCGATTTTGTTCCGGGTCTTCTGCCTTACCCAGGCATTGATGGTATCCGGGCTACCGGGATGCTCAAAGTCCAACTGTTGGATATGGGCGGCATAGTAGCGGCGGTTGGTCTCCAGAAAGGACTCGTGAAAGGGAAACCCCTGCCTCGCCCAGAGGGAGTTGGCCAGCGTCACCCTGGCTTTGGGGTCGGCAGCTTCCAGCGCCGTGAGCCAGTGGCGGTTGGCCTCATGGAAGGCGGCCAGCTCTAGGTCCTGTACCCCGAGGACCCGGGCCATGTCCTTGCGGGTCTCTCCGGCCGCCCCGTGGTAAGTCATGGCCAGGGCCACGGCCACGCTGGCCGGAGAGAAAAGGACGTTCTCCTGGGGATGGTCATCCACCAGCCGGCTCAGAAGCTTGAGGGCAAATCCGGTGTAGGCTCGACTCAAGGGGTTCACCTCGCCGTTACGTTCCGGACCGGCGGGCGCAGCCACCAGCCTCATGCGAGCGGAAAAGCCCAGCCAGCCTAGGATCAGCCCGGGCATCAATACTGCCACCAGCACCGTAGTGGAAAACCGCCTGTTCATGCGGTGCACCCCCGATTATGAATGCCTCAGGATCCGGGCCTTTAGACTCAAAGGCACGGCGAAAGTTCCGGCACCCATCGCCCTCGTGGGTGGGTCCTGATATGCACCAGTACACCGGAAAAGCACCGCCCGGTTAGTGTTTCCATATAACGTGTCCCTTACCGGCACAGGCCCGGGCTCCTGGACCGTGCCTAGGAGTCGTAGGCCTTCTGCAGGGCCGCGATGTCGATTTTCACCATGGTTAGGAGCGCGTCGGCCACCCGCCTGGCTCGTGAGGGATCCCGCAGCATCCTGGCCAATACTACCGGGACCAGCTGCCACCTCAGGCCGAACCTGTCCATGAGCCAGCCGCACTCCAGCGCCCGGCCGCCTCCAGCCAAGAGGGCATTCCAGTACCGGTCCAACTCCTCTTGGTCACGGCAGAGCACAATCAGTGAGACAGCGTCGTTAAACTCATGGTGGGGTCCGGCGGCCAGGGCTTTGAAGCCCTGGCCCAGCAGGGTGAAGTCGACCAACTTTACCGACCCGGGCCTCCTGCCCGGCACATCGCTTGGCAGTAGCGTGATGGAGTCGACCTGGGAATCCGGGAAGCTGGAGGTGTAAAAGCGGGCGGCTTCTTCGGCCTCGCTGGCGTACCACAGGTGTGGGATGATCCTGGCGGGTTCCCCTGAACACACTGGGAATCTCCTCCTTAGCTTTGGTCACCATGAGCCGCCCAAGGTCATTGGCACCGGGCAACTGCCGGCTGGTTCAACCAGAGCTTGCTTGTGTCCTTCACGTCCCAGGGCGAACAGGTAGTAGCCGCCCTGCCCCTCTCGTATCACTTGCGCAATGTCTCATAGCACACATCAAGGCCGGCCGCAATCTGATTCTTGGGCCTGCCCACTTCCTGACAAGACGAACAGCCACGGTTCTGAAGTGGGGCGCAGATGGAGGCCCTGTACTTGCCATCGCGAATACCCTCCCGCTTCAACATGGCACTTGTTGGCGGTCCACGGGAGGGGAAAACTCCAGACCGGCCAGGCCTTCTGCCCCGCCAGTACCGGTAAACGGAGCCAGGATAGCCGCGGGGTCTCTCAACCGCAGGGAGCTCCCCACGCGATAGGTACCGTCCCACACCACCCCAAGGAATGGGAGGCAGCATGCTCTGGTCACCATATAGGTTAACCCTAATCCAACCTCGCGTTGGGGAAGGAGCATGATTTCGCCGGGCACACCGCCGCCGGGAACCATGACCGCCGGCCTGTAGGAGACGATGGCAGGCTCCACGGCGCCCAGCTGCTCTAAGAGTGGCTGGGCCCTGAAGCGGGTGCGGCCGGTGGCCGGCACCACCACACCGTCCGGTGCCATCCGCATGGCCTTCAACTGCGGCTGGGTGAACTGCCTGGGACCCATCTGCAGCAGGGTATCATCAATATCAACCAAACCTTCGTACCGCACCCTGCTCCCTTCCCCGGGATCAGTCAATGTCCATCGGGTGCGCCGGCACGTTGCCGCTTAACAGGTCCCGTACCAGTTCGGCCAGGTTGGGCGGTGCAAACTCTTCGCCGGATGCCAGGATCTCGTCAATGTCCCACCACCTATAGTCCCTGAACATGCTCTTCTCGGCGGCAGTCAAGTTTTGAATGCTAACTTCCATATCCCCTGGCTTCAGCAAGAAATACCGCTCATAACTGGTGAACCTTGAGTCCACCCCCTCAATAGGGATGCGCCGTGTCCAAATCCATGGGCCCACGGTCTCCAAGGCAAACCCGGTTTCTTCAGTGACTTCCCGTATCAGGGCATCTGCATAATCCTCGCCCGACTTCAGTTCCCCACCAGGAGTAATCCAGAGCACCTTCTGCCCGTAAGCCCGCTCAAAAACGAATTTAAACAACAAGATCTGTCCTTCTTCGCTGAGTACGACCCCACGCGCCGAGCGTCTCACTTCCATGCTCCTCACCCCTATTCACGGTGAAGCGGTGGCCCACAGCATGAACTGGTCATGGGAGTAGCAGGAGCCTGCCTGCGCCGCACCAGCCGTCCCCAGCGTGCCGCTGGGTCGCCAAATTCCGCTAGCAGACATCCAATGGCGGCGAGACCATCTCGAATGCCGGCTTCAATCAACTTCAGCTCCTTAGGCGTCATAGCCGCACCCCTTCCTTGAATGGACTGCCACCCGTTCCGCCTGGCTCAGGACTTCCCGATAGTCGGTGCCTGTGGGAAGACGCGCTGCGTATAGGTGAATATCCGAGCGAGAGGTGAGGTGCTTTCCCCAGGCCAAAGAGCTAAAGAGCCATACTTCCTTGACGCCCTATCCATGTTTGAGCAGCAGCCGCTACCGCCTCGGCACGTTTCCGGGCAGACTCGCGTCTAGCCAATTCCCCACACACTTTCCGAGCTCACGGGCTTTCCACGTAGACCGGATGGCCCTGAGCTTGGCTTCGTCTGCCATATGACCCTCCATTGGGCGGCTTTCCACGAAAACCTGCCGGTTGTCCTGGTCAAATTATAGCACTGGACATCCGGCCGAACCAGCATGCGTGCCCAGGTCTTGCCAGTCAACTAGCCGTTGCCCTGTCGCCCGGTTAGGCTCAGCCGGGGTCGTATGGTCCCGGGGCGGCCGTCCCGGCTTGCCTTGACGCTGGCTGCGGCAATAGATATACTTCAAGTGGCTAACCATCTGCCGTGAGGTCCGGGCTTCCGTCCCTTTGCCAGTCGGTACTGCCTTTTTCGTCTTGGCGAGCCTGTTTCTGGCGTCCGGGAAGTCACCGGACGCCGGGTGGGGTTTTGCCATGGCGGGCTCCCATACTTTCTGACAACCTCTAGCTGTCTCTGTTTCAAGGAAGCCTGCCGGTAACCATGGGCAGGATGAGTCTTTCGACCGGGTGGTGTTGTGATGGAATGGCGAAAGGACGCCTTCCGGATTGATGACAACGTGGACTTGCGTCCCCGTCCGGTACTTTCCGCCCGGAAGCTGAACCGGGCCTTTTATCTGGGCGCTGCGATCTACGCCGTGCATGACCTGGACTTGGACGTCTACCCCGGAGAGTTTGTGGTGATGCGAGGGCCTTCGGGAAGTGGCAAGAGCACGCTACTGTCGCTGATGGCCGGGCTCGACCGGCCGACCAGCGGCCGGATCACGGTTGACGGCCAAGACCTCAACGACCTCAGCGAGGCGGAGCTGGCGGACTTGAGGAGGAGGAAGATTGGTTACGTGTTCCAGTTCTTCAACCTTATCGGGCACCTCAGCGCGCGCCAGAATGTGGTGCTGCCCATGGCTTTCACTCCTGCACCCCAGTGGTACATGGACGTGCGCGCCCAGGAACTCCTGGAACGGGTAGGGCTTGATCACCGGGCCGACCACCTGCCCGGCCAGCTATCCGGGGGTGAGCAGCAGCGGGTGGCCATCGCCCGGGCCCTGGCCAACACCCCCAGCCTGTTGCTGGCAGATGAGCCCACCGGAAACCTCGACCGTAAGACCGCCACGCAGATCGCCGACGTTTTCCACCGGATCAACGAGGAGTATGGGCAGACCTGTGTCATGGTCACTCATGACCCGGAGCTGACCGCTTACGCTCACCGGGTTGTCTCCATGGCCGACGGCACCGTGGTGGATATCGCCCCGGGAGGGAGAGGCTGATGATTCGGTTTGCGGGCCTGGGAATTCTGAACTCCCGGAGAAACCTGAATCGTAGCCTGATGACGCTGGCAGTTATGGCCATGGCCGGACTGATGATGACGGCTTCCCTTTCCGTGCGGCTAGGCTACACCAGCGGAGCGGCACTACCGTACCGGGCTTTCCTCGGTGGCGACATCCTCATATACCCTGGCCGGGTGCTGGTGGAAGCTACCCACCTCGCCCGGGATGACCAGTGGGTGTGGCGGCGAGATGGCGCGGAGGTCACCGGGCCGCTGGCCTACTTCCATCCGACCACCCGGCACCCGGGTGTGGTGCAACCCCTGGATACACCCCGGGAGTTCGCCCGCAGTTCCCCGGCCTTCCATGACTTGGTGGCCCAGATCGCGGCCGTCCCCGGCGTGGCCCGGGTGAACCCCTATTGGACTATACCGGTCCCCGTCCTTCAGGCCCGGGGGGCCGGGGGGCAGCGCCCGGTCTACAGCAGCGTGCTCCGGGCCAAGGACGTAGTGAACGACACCGGGCTGGCCCGTTTCATCGCCGAACACGAACTTATGGTCTCCGGACGGTATTTCCGACCTGAAGACGATGGCCGCATGGTAGTACTGGCAGACGCCAGACGCCAGTACGTCGACGGGACCATCCTGTCCCCGGGGCAAGAGCTCCAGCTGGTGCTGCCCCGGGCGTTTCGAGACGGTGAAGGCCGC
>DMHJ01000172.1:0-7906 GCA_003449495.1 Clostridiales bacterium UBA8153 | reverse complement strand
ACTTACCTTTTGCCGACCCGGAGCCTGATCTGGGAGGAAGAGACGCCGGCCGGTCCGGTCAGCCGTTCCGAGCAGCTCTTCTTTACTACCCCGGAGCTGCTCATCCCTCAGGGGACCATGGAGAGAATCATAAACCTGGCCGCGGGCACCGGAGATTTGGCAGAGGTGCTTTCCCCGGCCGCCCTCGTGGTTACCGTGGAGAATTTCGCCTTTGTCGAGGCGATAGTGTCACAGTTGCAGGCGCTACTGCCCGAAACGTCGGTGGTCAGCGTTCCGCAGGAGGTGATCCGGGCCAACCTGTATGGCTTGCCCGAGCCCATCTTCCGGGCACCCGACACCCTACGTCCTGTCCATCGCCTAGAAGACCTGCGGCCCGGCCAATGGGGTCGGGCCGTGGATGTATCGCCTGTCCTCAACACCATGTTGTTCCTGGTAGCTGCACTGGTGGCCGCCACCAACGCCACCATCCTGGTGCTCGATCGCCGCCGTGAGCTGGGCGTGCTCAAAGCCGTGGGTGCGCGCACCCAGGACATAGTGGTGATGATCATGACAGAAGTCATGGTGCTGGCCTTTGCCGGTGCCACCCTAGGCTTTTTGGTGGTACGCGCGTATGCCACCATCGTGCTGATAACCACGGGGACGCCCTGGCAGCTCATAGCCGGGCTGTTCTGGCAGGAGTGGCTGATGGTGTTGGGCGTCACCGGGTCGGTCGCCTTGGCGTTCAGCCTGATCCCGGCCCTGAGCACACTGCGGATGACCGCGTCGGAGGTGCTGAGGCTGCAGTGAACAGAAAGCAGGCCGCCCGGCTTACCTTGCTCAGTCTGGGCAACGCCCGGTTCCGCGTGGTCCTGTTGGCTTTCCTGATGATCACGGGCATCACCGGCCGCGTTCTCTATGGGCACTTCTTCGGGCACTTGTCGGCCCAGGCCGCTGAGCGAGGGGGGGCTTCCCGGGCCCCGGTGGTCATGGTGCTATCTTCCGGCCGGGATGTCGGGCACCTGATTGGCCGCCATGCTGTCTGGCACCGGGGCACCATTAGCGTCATCAGCGGGGCACTAACCCCGGTGTTCACCCCGGTGGGCCGGCTGGAGGCCCTAGCCTTGGACTGGGCGCAGCTGACCGCCCGCTACCCCGACAGCCTAACCGTGAACGGGCGCCTGCCCGTCGCTCCCGGCGAGGTGGCGCTGCCTGAGGATCTGGCCGCGGCCTCTGGCTTGAGCGTGGGCCAACCCTTTTTGATGAGCGGAGATCCCACCCTCGAGCGGTGGTCGGCGGTGGCGGTCGTAGGGACTTTTCAGGTGAATCCCGCCGGCCAGGTGCCTCTGGCCGTATTGGACCGTCCCCTGCTGGCGCCTTGGGAGGGCCTGGTGCCCAACATCGGGGTAATCTACGCCTGGACCGTTCCCCCGGCGCGTCTCAGGGCCATTAACGTGGCCGTCACCTCCCGGCAGCTGGCAATCCAGCTGCGTAACGTGTACCGCGAGGCCTTTCCCACGTCCACCGCGGGATTCTGGGGTTGGGAATCGCTCCCGGTGTTCATCTCTGCCGACTGGGAGCGCCTGGTCACCACCAGCCTTAGCCGAGACATCTACCAAGGCGGAGGTCAGGTCCTGGGAGCGGGGTATGCCTTTGTGGCGCTGGGCATCTACTCCGTCCTGGTCATCGCCCTGATGTCCAGGCGCCGGGAACTGGCCATCAACAAGACCATAGGTCTTTCCCCCCGCCAACTGGTGTTCGTGTTCGGCATGGAGGTGGCCGTGGTCAGCCTGGCGTCCTTCACCTTGGGCACAGCGGCTGTGTGGGTTTTAGGCCGGCGGGTGGCGGAGGCCATGGGACTGACGGCCCAGGTCGAGCTCGGCGTGCTGTTCCAGACCCTGGCGACCATGGGCGCGCTGGTAGCGATGGCCTCGGCCATACCTCTGGCTATGGCTGCCGCCGCCACCGTCAACCAGTTACTTTACGGCCAGAAGATCTACCTCTTTAAACGCCGAGTGGTACTTCGCGTGGATGGGCGAGGTGATCGCTGATGCCGCTTCTTATCACCGGCAGCATGCACGGGTGGCGCGCCATCCGCTATCGTCAAGAGCGGGATGAGCTCAGCGTGGCGGGGAACGGCTTGCAGGTTGAGGAGGGTTCCTGGACGCGGGCCCTCGACCGGTCTTGGCGGCCGGACGGAGAGGATGGCTCCGGGGTGGCCGTAATCGACCCGCTGGTGGGCATGCGGGCCCTGCTGGCCATGGTGCACGACTCCCGCAACTTTGCCATCGCCAGGACGGCATGTCAGAACCTGGGTGCGGTAATCACCGGCGAGGCCCTCGGGACCACCGGCCTCGGTGAGGGGGACCTTTTGGACCTGCTCGACCAGCGGCCTTTTGACGGGGTGTTCACCCGGCCGTCCAGCTCCCAACTGGCGGCTCTGAGCGAGGGCATCGCGCAGCAGAGGCGGGCCGGGTACGCCCGGGAAGTGGTCCTGATGAGCACCGCCGAGATGAAAGAGCCGGCCAGTATCATCCGGCCCACGGCCACCGTAGACTGGCCCGGTGGGGAGGCCGTGCAGCAAGTGACCGCTTTGGAGCAGGCCCTGGGTCCCCCGGTCGAGCGCCTATTCCGGCAAGCCCCCGGTGTGGTGAGCCTGCGGGAAGGCTGGGTGGGCCCGGTGCAGCAGCGGGCCCGGGCTATGCTGGCGGCGGCCCACGCCTGGACCGGGCTGGAATCCGGGCAGGCAGGAACCCAGGTACAGGTATACGACCTGGAACCGGGGGCGGTGACCACCTATACCGTGCATAACGGGCATGGTTTCCGCGCCGCTTATCACGTCTGGGGGCATCATAGCCCCGGGTTAGCCAAGCCCTTGCCCGACGGCGTGCTGGCACCGGCGGTCGGCCTGACCGGTTGTCCCAATGGGTCAACCGTTGGGACTTGGCTGCCCTTTGTGGCCCGGCGGGAAGAGTTGGAGAACGAAGTGGTCAACTATCTCATGCGACCGGGCACCGTACCCGAGACCTGGCGCGAATTCCTGATCAGGATGGCCTTGGCCCGGGCCGTGGTCCGCCGGGCCGCGCACGTCGCGGCAGCCAACCAGCCCGAGAGCATTGCTCTGGCCAGGCCGCGCCGGATCGTGGTAACCGGGGGACTGGTGGCCGGAGGCCACGAAGGAGTCATCCTCTGGCTCATCTTGGACTCGGCCGAGCCTACCGGAGTGACTCCCATCTACTTGGACCCGGCCGGCCTGCTGCCCGGGCTGGGCGCTCTGGTGTTGGCAGGAAGATCCCTGGAGCCAAGAGAGCCGCACGCGGCCGATCCCGTTCCTCTTCTGACCACGTGCATTGCCCCAGTGTCCCAGAGCGTAAGCTGGGAGAAACCTCGCCATCACAGCCTGGCCATGGTCAACGTGCAGGTTCCGGGTGAGAACCCGGCCATATTCCGGCTGCAGCCGGGCAAGCTCACCCGGCTACCGGCCACGGCCGGAAAGGAGGTCCGGCTGAGGTTGCAGCCGGTAGCCGGATACGATTTTGGGGCCGGCAGTGGCCGGGTGTGGGAGGGCACACTGCCGGCCGGGAAACTAGGTCTGGTGTTTGACACCCGGGGAAGGCCGCTCGCCCTGCCCGCCCGGGAGGATGCCCGCATCGGCCTGCTGCAGGATTGGCTGGCCGAGGTAAGGAGGGCGTGCCCGTGAGGGAGAACCACAGCGCCGTACTCCGGAACATCTCCTACCGGTGCGTTCGCCAGTTGCTCCCCGGTAGCCGGGTGCTGGTAGAGGAAGGCGCCCGGGTGGAGGGCGGTACCCCCATCGCTTCCGGGGTGGGCAGGGTGCACCGGGTGCTGCTACCTGCGGAACTGCACGGGTTTACCGGATTCCGCAAGAGGCCGGGGGATAGCGTGAAAGCCGGAGAGACTCTGGCCGTCCTCACCTACCAGATGGGATTCGGCCTAGCAGAATATGTATGCCCGGTAGATGGGGTCATAGAGGCTATCCTGGATCGGGCCATGGTCATCCGCGACCACGCCGCCAGTTGGTTGGCGGGGCTGCCCGGAGTCGTGAGCCGGGTGATCCCGGACCGGGAGATCGAGATCACGGCCACGGGACACCTCATCCCCGGCTGGGCCGGCTCCGGACCTGCCGTGGGCGGCCCGGCGTGCCTGGTGGGCGAACTATACACGCCCGCCGGGATAGACCGGGCCCTGGGGCCCCAGGTACAAGGTGCGGTAGTGGTAAGCCTTACCTACACGGCCGGCCGGGCTCTGGAACTGGCCGCCCGTTACGGCGCCGCCGCCCTGGTCTGTGCCAGCCTGAGTTATGCGGAATTGGCCGCCTTTGCCGCCCGCTCCGGGCGGGCCTTGCCTTTCTCCCTCGTGGTACTGGAAGCCTTCGGTAGCTCGGCCCTGGACCCCGGGGTCAGGGAGGTGCTCGAGGCCGTCCGGGGACAGGAGTTGTATGTAGACGGCGGGCGTCCGGGCGAAGAGCGGCCGGTGGTGTTTGTCCCCGGCGAACGCGGCGATGACCTGCCCAGCTCCGGGCTGTACCCCGGGTGCCGGGTGCGGGTGCTGGCCGGTGCCTACTCCGGTCGGCACGGTGAGGTGTGGTCTCTGCCTGAGGCGGTACAGACTACGGAGACCGGCTACCGGGTGCTGACCGTGGACGTCAGGCTGTCCGACGGGTCCACGGTGCAGGTGGCCGGCTGCAACCTGGAGATCACCGGGTACTCGCTTCCGGCAGGAAGGGCAAGCTGCAGCACGAAAACGAGCTGATGGCGGAGAGCCAGACTCCAGCCGTTTGGTAAGGGGGCCGTTTCAGCCATGTCTCTGCCTGGCTTTTCCGTACGGCGTCCTGTCGCCACCTTGATGGCCATGAGTGTGGTGCTGCTGCTGGGGGTGGTATCCCTCACCCAGTTGCCCATGGATCTTCTGCCCCAGCTGGACTATCCCGTGCTGGTCATCTCCACCCCCTTTCCCGGGAGCGGACCGCAGGAAGTCGCCAATTTGGTGACCATCCCCATCGAACGAGTGGTCAGCGTACTGCCCGGGGTGCGCCGGGTAGCGTCGGAGTCCTCCGAGGGATGGTCGCGGATAGTCCTGGAGTTTGCCTGGGGTACCGACATGCGGGAGTCCCGGGATGCCGTCAAAGATCGCCTGGCCCGCCTGCGGTTTGCCGGCGGTGTGGGCGCACCTACCCTGGCCCGTCACGATCCCCTCGCCCAAGCCATCTTGACTTTGAGCATCACCGGACCGGACGACCCGGCGGAACTGAGGGCCCGGGCCGAGGAGGAAGTGCTCAGGCTGGTGGAAGGCATAGACGGCGTGGGCGCGGTCACCCTTTCCGGTGGTCGGGGACGGGAAGTCCTGGTGGCAGTGGACCAGTCCCAGCTGCGCCGGTACGGTCTCACCCTGGCCCAGGTCAACGCGGTCATCTCCGCCAGCAACCTCTCTCAACCTGCCGATGCCGTTCGTGACGAAACCGGCAGGCTACTCCAGGTGAGGATGATCGGCAGGTTGACTTCAGTGGAGGACCTGGCCGACCTGGTTCTGACCTACGTGCCCGTGCCTCCCGCCCCCGGGCAGGAGGCGGGCCGGGTGGTCCTGATGCCGGTTCGCCTGGAGGACGTGGCCGAGGTTACGGAAGCCCTCACTCCCGTCACCAGCATCGTGCGTACCGACGGACGTCCCAGCGTCACCCTGTCTGTGTTCAAGGACGGGGATGCCAACACCGTGCAAGTATCCAGGCGCATCCAGGCAGTCCTGGCCGGCCAGGACGGCGGCTTGTCCGTGGTCACCATCACCAGCCAGGCCCAGTTCATCGAGGGTGCCCTGGGCGCGGTGCGCAACAACCTGCTTACCGGTGGCCTGCTGGCCCTGGCCATACTGCTGGTGGTGCTCCGCAGCCTGGCGAACACAGCCATCATCGGCGTGTCCATCCCCTTTTCCGTCATTGCCACGCTCGCCCTCATGTACTTCGCCGACCTGAACCTCAACGTGATGACCCTCGGCGGCCTGGCGCTGGGCGTAGGCATGCTGGTGGACAACTCCATCGTGGTCATTGAAAACATACACCGCTTCCGGCAGCTGGGACGTGCGCCGGATACGGCCGCCGTGGAAGGTAGCCGGGAAGTGGCCGGAGCCATCGCCGCTTCCACGCTGACCACCGTCGCCGTGTTCCTGCCGGTGGTCTACGTGGCCGGGTTTACCGGTCAGCTCTTCCGGGAACTGGCACTTACCGTAGCCTGCTCTTTGTTGGCCTCGTTGGCCGTGGCCTTGACCGTGGTTCCCCTGCTGGCGTCCCGGTGGGCCAAGGGCGGGCTCGCCGTCGTCGCCGGGCCCGGCCGCTTCCGGGCGGCCTATCGCCGCCTGCTCGGGGGTGTGCTACACCGTCCCGGGCTGACCCTGGTCATTGCCGTCCTGTTTGCCGCCGGCGCGTTCTCCATCCTGCCTCGCCTGGGTCGCGAGTTTCTCCCGGCGGTGGATGAGGCCACCATCAACCTGACTCTCACCATGCCCGACGGCACGCCGGTGACGCATACCGCCGGCTACCTGTCCGGGTTGGAGGAGCTGTTCGTAGGGTTGCCGGAGGTGCGCGTGTTTACCAGTAACGCCGGTGGGGTAAGAGGCAGGATCGTGGCCCGCCTACACCGCCTGCAGGCCGGGCACCGCACCCCCGAAAACCTGATGGCGGAGCTATTGCCCCGGGCCCAAGCCCGGGCCGGGCCCGGCACCGTTACCGTCTCGTCCCGGGGCACCGTTTTCGGGCAAGGCCTGGGGGACTCCCGCACGCTCCAACTTACCCTGAGCGCGCCGGGTCAAGCAGCCCTGGAGGCAACTCTGGGTGCAGTGATGGCTGCCGTGGATGGGGTCGACGGCGTCCACGACGTTACGTCCACCCTGGACCGCCGGCGTCCGGAGCTCCACGTACTGGTGGACCAACGGGAAGCACTCCGCCATGGCCTCACGCCCGCCACCGTGTCCTCTGCGGTCCAGTCGGCCCTGGCCGGGAGCACGCCCACCCAGCTCACGCTGGCCACCGGGCGGCAGCTCCCGGTACGGGTGAGATTGCGGCCGGAGGACCGGGAAACCGTGGATTCTCTCTCTCGCCTCCAGCTACGGGCGCCTGGCGGGCCGGTGGAGCTGGGTCAGCTGGCGACCCTGGCTACGGAGGGGGGGCCGCGCAGCGTGACCCGGGTGAACTCCCGGAGCACCGTCACCATTGCCGCCGCTTTTACCGGGAAGACCCTGGGTGACGCTTCACGGGAAGTGCGGGAGGCCGTTGCCCGGCTGGACCTGCCGGACACCTACCGGGTCGAAGCCGAAGGGGCCGCCAGGATGATGGACGAGGGTTTCCAGGAACTCGGCTTGGCCCTCGGGCTGGCCGTAGCGCTGGTCTATATGGTCCTGGCTGCCCAGTTTGAGTCGCTACTGCACCCGCTCATCGTCATGGCCGCCGTGCCTTTGGCCGCCACCGGGGCACTGGTGGCCCTACTTCTGGCGGAACGACCGCTGGGGGTGACCGGCATGATCGGCCTCATCATGCTGGCCGGGATTGTGGTGAACAACGCCATCGTCCTGGTGGACTACGCCAACCAACTGCGCCGGCGGGGCATGGGCGCCCGGGACGCCGTCCTGGAGGCCGCCACCCTGAGGCTGCGGCCCATCCTGATGACGGCCGCTACCACGGTGCTGGCGCTGTTGCCCCTCATTGGGGGGCGGGGGGAGGCCGGGGAGCTGCAGCAACCGCTGGCCCTGGTGGTGACCGGAGGTTTGACCACCAGTACCGTGCTGACTTTAGTGGTGGTTCCCGCCCTCTACCTTTTGGCCTGTGGGCGCCCGGCCAGGCGGGAGCCAGCGTCAGGCAGGAGTTGGACCCAGCCCGGGGCGGACGGGCAGTAATCAGGGGTGTACCGTGGGGGCGCCTGGGTAC
>DMHJ01000055.1 GCA_003449495.1 Clostridiales bacterium UBA8153 | reverse complement strand
GTGACCAGGATGGTTTCACCCTTAAGGTAGCCGACCACCTGGTTGGCATCCCACACGGTGGCCTTGCGGCCGAGCAGGTCCTCGATTTGGACCTCCCGTATTCGGTCCAAGCGGACGGTGCCGTCAATCAGCTCATACACACCCGGCAATGTTTTCACCTTGAGGTGGGCGCGCGAGCATATGGAATGGATCCGGGCCATGGTCTTGCTGGAGGCAGAGGGGATGGCGATAAGTACTTCGTCAACCTTATGCTGGTCGCACACGGCGGGGATCTGCTCGGTGGGCCCGAGCACGGGTACACCCTGAATCTCCCGCCCTAGCTTCCCGGGATCATCGTCTACAAAGCCAACCACGTTCACGCCCAAGCCCGGGTGCTGGCCGGCCTCCCTGAGCACCATGGCGCCGGCCGCTCCGGCGCCCACCACCAGCACCCTCCGGCCGGATCCCAGGTTCCGCTCCCCTTGCCGCCACCTCTTCCTTCCCAGCAGCACGCGAATGGAGTAGCGAGCGCCCCCGATCATGACCACCAGCAGCACCGGGTTCAGAATGTACACGCTCCGGGGTTGCGGATGCTGGGATAAGGAGGATGCCATCACCAGGAAGCAGGCGGAGACACCGACTGCCTTCAAGATAGCACCTGCGTCCTGGAGACTCGCGTAGCGCCACATGCGCCTATACAACCCAAACGCCCAGAACACCCCCAGGCTGGCGGGGACGTAGAACCAAGCTACCAGCGCGTAGCTACCGAGGAACGGTTCGGGGATGGCACCTTCAAACCGCAACACCAGGGCACCCAGCACCGCCAGGTTCAGCGAGACGGCATCGCCAAGTAACAGCAGCACATGCTGGTAAATGCCGTTGGCCGAGCTTTTAGTTGCGCCGGAAACTACTTCACCCACCACACTTCCTCCTACGCAGAACGAGCGACAAACGGGCGATGGGCCGTCTTGCCTATAGACGATGCGGTACACCGGACCGGGGGGGATGGCACCCTTCGGCCCGGCCCGGCTTTGGCGGCGGATTCAGCGGCGATAGGATGTGTGTTGGTGACGGCCCGGGCCCATCCCGGCGGGAATGTCCCCCATCCTTCTACGTATCCTGCCACATTCCTTCTTATGGTAGTATGAGCCGGGATGGTTGCCCATCCGGACAGCTGATAAGACCCAAGGGAAGGCTGCAACCGTCCCCCCGGCACTAACGCCGGCGGTGCCGTTGCCCTCATGACCTCACGGATGGGTAGGTAAGGGTCGGTTGGTAGGCTAGACCTGTCCAGATGTCGGCCGCCGCCAGAGCTCCCTGGGTCCCGCCCCTTCCTGATGACATCCAGCGGGTGGCCTGGCCGGTGCACCGCCCGGGCTCACTGGGGGGAACCGGCCGACCGGACCGGCACACCGGGTACGGCAGAGGTCGGTTCGCGGCCCCGGTCAACCCGGGTGGTATTTCCGCCGACGGTCTAACCTGTGTAGAATCTGGAAGTCGCTGAACCGGCCCGCTTGAGGCACCCGGCCAGGGTGCAGGCGCGCCTTTCCCGGCACCACCGGCATCTACCCATGCAATGGCGGCAGGTGCCCCTTGCAGAGCTCGTTCCCGCCCCCACCATCGCCGGCCGCAACGAAGCCGAGCTACTGGCCAACCGGTCGGCGCCACTGCCGGACCCTCAAGGCAGTGATGGTCATGCTTACCGCCAGCTTCCCGCCTTCGTACCAGCCCGTGAGCGGAGGGTTGTCATAACCGGTAACCACGTACCGGCCCGCGTCAAAGCCGTCCCATCCGGCTCGCGAGGGGTCCACCCTGACCCAGACACCGCCGATGAACGACTCCGCCCAGGCATGCTTCTCACCCACCATGCGCCGGTGCCTGAAGTAATAGCCGTAGACCACCCGGGAAGGAATGCCGCTGGCCCTGGCCAGTGCCACGTAAGCCAGGGCGAAATCCTCACATACCCCTCTACCGCTGGTCAGGGCATCCACGGCGGTGGAGTTGCGATAGGGCGCGTCAAGGTCGAAAACGATGGTCTCGCGCACACGCACAAAGATGGCGCGGGCCCGGGCCAGCGCCTCCGGATATGCGGAAAACTGTTGGGCGAGCCCGGTCACCACTGGGTGGTGTACCTGGAGCCTGGGAGCGGCCTGGAGGTAGCGCCAGAGCATCGTCTCTTCCCGAGCTCCCGCCTGCTCCACCACCGGGCCGCTGGATCGTTTGGTGTAAGTGAAGGTGAGGGACTGGCCGGGCTCGAGATTCCCCTCGAACAGGCCGAAGCGGTGCCCGCTTGCATCCACCTCCCAGCTGGAGGGCTGGACATCAAGAGTTTCGGCAATGCTGGCATGATAGGCCGTGCCGCTGGGCAAGGGGAGACGAAGCAGCACGTGGCGGGAAGGCTCCGTGCCGGTGTTGGTAGCGGTTACTACCACGCGGATGGTGAAGTCCGTGGCCGTCGCGGCCAGTGCCCCCGCGCTCCACCCCAGTACGCTGGTGAGGACCAGGGCGGCCATGATGCGCCGTCGCATAGGTGTTCCTCCCGTCCTGGAGGGCACCGATAAGGTACCTAACGACGGCACCTGCGGCCAAGCCGGAGAACAGGACCTGCTAGACCAAACAACAGATCCCATCGTCTTCGGCAACCTGGCAGTCATGGACTCGGCCGAGTCTGTAGACCCATGGCTTTGCGTCCCCGGCTTTCGCCGGGTTTGCCCTTATCGGAGAAGGGATCGCTCTGTTACCCCTATGCCCTGCACTGTGAATATCGGGAGGCGGCGGCGGACGAGCCTAGGTCCCAGGTCCCATCTTCATGCGCCTGGAGTCCCACTTTTCCCGGGCAATCCGGGACGCAGGCCGGAGAGGAGTCGGGTGGGTCGAAGAAGGGCGGAGCCTGGTGCCCTGCCCGGTGCGGGAACGGCGCGGGAACGATGGGGGAACGGCCGGAGCGCGATGTGACCAGGGGATGGTGCCCGGGGCTCAGCGATCAGACGTGGGACTTTCCTCTGTGAGCTACCGGGGGCGGGCCGGGAGACGCTGACACCGGTCACACCCCGAAAGCGGCAGGTCAGCTATCCTCCTCGCGACACTGCGGCTGGGCAGAGTATGACCCTCACGGCCGTAGACAAGACCCGGGTCGTTTCGGGACGCACCGGCCCAGGCGGCTCGCCCCCAATACGGTACTACCAGGCCAAGGTCAGCCCGGGATGACGGGTAAGGCGCCTAGGACCGGGACCTCCAAGACCCTGGTGATGTCTTCCGGTCGCTTCAAGGTGTTGTCCAGGTATTCCAGGACAAACACCAGACCGAGGGACACCATGCCCCCCAACACTCCGGCCAGGGCCACATTCAAGAGCTTGCGCGGCCGGATGGGAACCTCGGGGAGCAGGGCGGGCGACACCTTGCTGATGGAGGCCTCACCGAGGTCGGCCGACCGGGCGATCTGGCTTTCCAGGAGGCGGTCAAAAAGCTGGGTCTGGGACTTTTCCAATTGGCTCAGTTCCCTCTTGAGTTGCTGCTCCTGGCTCTGCAGCCGCGTGAGCTCGTTCTCCGCCAGATCCAGCTGCCGGGTGGTCTGGATCTCACGCTGCCGCAAGACGCGTAGCTCCGCCTCGGCCGTGAGCAAGGCCGACTGCTGGGTGCGCAACGTACTCTCCAAGGCAAGGTAGGTGGGGTTAGGCACGCTGCGAACCTCCACGTTCACCTGCACCCGGGGGGCTCCTCCCGGCTCCTCGACGGTGGTGGTGGTCTCCACCCGTTCCTGGAGCTGGGCGGGCGTCGCCGCCAGCTGCACCTCCAAGCTGCCAATGACCGCCCGCAGTACCTCCCGGTCCAGATCCGCCTCCAGATGGGCGTTGCTCAGCTGGCGCTCCAGCGCCCGGTAGTGAGCCACGCGGGAGGTCAGCACCGTAATCCCGTTTCCCCCTCCCAGCAGCTCCGCCAGCTGTTCCCGCACGTTCTCGATCTCCACTCCCACCACGTCCAGTTGCTCCTGCAGGAACACCACCGCCCGGTCCATCACCGCCTGGTTGGCCTCGGCCAGAAACACCACGAACTCCTGTCCGATGGCATTGGCCACATCCGTCGCCAGCCTGGCGTCGGTATGCTGCACCCTGACCTCCAGCAGGTTGGCATCCCGCACTATCTGGATCCTTACCATCCTCTGCAACACGCTGGGCGTATACACGGCGCGGTTCAGCTTGGCCGCCGAGATCACCCGGTCCAGGAAGTAGGGACTGGTGAGCTGGCCCATGTATGAATTCATGGTCATCTGCGGCAGCCGGGAGACCGACTCCACAGCGCTGGGAGACTCGATGCGTCCCAGTTGCTGCG
>DMHJ01000056.1 GCA_003449495.1 Clostridiales bacterium UBA8153 | reverse complement strand
CTGGTGGAGGACGTGGGGCCGGAGGAGTTGGCTTCGCGTCTGCCAAATAAGCCCCTGCCAAATAAGCCCCTAGAGGACAAGCCCCTAGCGGATAAGCCCCTAGAGGACAAGCCCCTGGCGGGGCTTAAGCTCGCACCGTACTACGGCTGCATCATGAACCGTCCGCCGGAACTGATGCGATTCGACGACCACGAGCATCCCATGGCCATGGACCGGCTGATGCAGGCCCTGGGGGCGGAAGTGCTTCCATTTCCCTTGAAAGTGGAATGTTGCGGGGCCTCCTTCGGCGTGGCCCGCAAGGATATCACGGCCAGGCTTTCGGCCAAGCTGTTGGAAACGGCCCAGGACCTCGG
Organism: Clostridiales bacterium UBA8153; assembly: GCA_003449495.1. Taxonomy (GTDB): domain Bacteria; phylum Bacillota; class Sulfobacillia; order UBA8153; family UBA8153; genus UBA8153. The sequence continues at coordinate 20,016 of DMHJ01000056.1, read as the reverse complement.
AGCCCACGCCATGGTCACGGCCTGTCCGCTGTGCCAGATGAACCTGGATTTACGCCAGGGGCAGGCATCCACGGCAGCCGGCCGAAAATTCCGGATGCCGATTTTCTATTACACTCAGCTCATTGCCGTGGCCCTGCGTCTGCCCCAGGACGCCATCGGCCTGTCCAAGCTCTGCGTGTCGCCGAATTCCGCTTTCGAGGCCATGCGCAAGGCTCAGACCCTGGCCCTGGAGAGAAGCCGGGCCGCGTCGGAAAAGGCCAAGCCGGCCTGACGTGTCCATTCTGCCCTTGTCGGAGGATCGTTCATGAAAATCGGCGTGTTCATCTGCCATTGCGGCAGCAATATCGCGGCAACCGTGGATGCGGCCCAGGTGGCCGAGGCCGCGCGGAGTTTTCCGGACGTGGTCTATGCCGCGGACAGCATGTACGCTTGCTCTGAGCCGGGCCAGGACGCCATAGTCCAGGCCATCCGGAAACACGGCCTGGACGGGGTGGTGGTGTCCTCCTGCACTCCCAGGATGCATGAGACCACCTTCCGTCGCACCGTGGAACGGGCCGGACTGAACCGCTACATGTTCGAGATGGCCAACATCCGCGAGCACGTCTCCTGGATCGGCAAGGACATGCGGGCCAATACGCGCAAGGCCTTGGAGCTGACGCGCATGGCCGTGGAAAAGCTCCGCCTGAACAAGCCTCTCGTGCCCAAGCGCTTTGAGATCAACAAGCGGGTCTTGGTCATCGGCGGAGGCGTGGCCGGAATCCAGGCCGCCCTGGACTGCGCCGATGGCGGCCGGGAAGTGGTCCTGGTGGAGCGCGAGGCCACCATCGGCGGCAAGATGGCCAAGCTGGACAAGACCTTTCCCACCAATGACTGCGCCATGTGCATCCTCTCGCCCAAACTGGTGGAATGCGGGCGTCACCTGAACATCGAGACCATCACCAATGCCGAGGTGCTGAGCATCGAGGGCGCGCCGGGCCGTTTCCGGGTGCGCGTGCTCCAGCACCCGCGCTACATCGATGTGGCGCGTTGCACCGGCTGCGGCGACTGCGAGAAGGTGTGTCCGGTCAGCTTGCCCAACGAGTATGAGGGCGGGCTGAACCGGCGGCGGGCGGTGTTCCGCCCCTTCCCCCAGGCCTACCCCAACGCCTTCACCATCCAGAAGGACGCCCGCCCTTCCTGCCAGGTCTCTTGCCCGGCGGGAGTGCATGCCCAGGGCTACGTGGCGTTAGTGCGGGACGGCAAGTTCAACGAAGCCGTCAACCTGGTCAAGCGGCATAACCCGCTGCCGGGCATTTGCGGGCGGGTGTGCCACCATCCTTGTGAAGCCCATTGCAGCCGCGGGGTGCTGGACCGGCCGGTGGCCATCTGCCAGCTCAAGCGCTTCATCGCCGATTATGAGCACCAACACCCGGACGCCGGGCTGCTGGCCGTCCCGGCGGAGCGGCGGCCTGAGCGGGTGGCCATCGTAGGCTCCGGCCCGGCCGGCCTCACTGCCGCCCACTTCTTGGCCCTGGATGGTTACGAGGTGACGGTATTTGAGGCCTTGCCCGTGGCCGGCGGCATGCTGGCGGTGGGCATCCCACCCTACCGGCTGCCTAAAGGCGTGTTGAACACGGAGATTGCCGCCATCGAGCGGCTGGGCGTAGAGATCCGGACCAACGCGGCGTTGGGCCGGGATTTCGGCATGTCCGACCTGTGGGCGCAGGGCTACCGGGCGGTGTTTCTGGCCCTGGGGGCCCACCGGGACCAGAAACTCAACGTTCCCGGTGAGGACGCCCAAGGCGTGCTCAGCGGCGTGGAGTTTTTGCGCGACCACAACCTGGGCCGCCCGGTGAGCGTGGGCCGGAACGTGGTCATCATCGGCGGCGGCAACGTAGCCATGGATGCGGGACGCACCGCCCTCCGGCTGGGCGCCGGGTCGGTGACCATCCTCTACCGGCGCTCCCGCCAGGAAATGCCCGCGGCGCCCCACGAGGTGGACGCGGCGTTGGCCGAGGGCATCCGCATCCAGTTCTTGGCGGCTCCGGTGGCGGTACTGAGCCGGGAAGGCCGGGTGTATGCCCTGACCTGCCAGGCCATGGCGCTGGGCGCCCCGGACGCTTCCGGGCGCCGTCGCCCGGTACCGGTGCCGGGCTCCGAATACCAGCTGCCTGCCGACCAGGTGATCGCCGCCATCGGGCAGGTGCCCGAGACGGACTTTCTGGCGCAGGGAGACACCAAGTCCCTGGTGGGACGCTGGAGCTTGTTGGCCGCCGACCGGGACACCTTGGCCACCGCCGTGCCCGGCGTGTTCGCGGGCGGGGATGCGGTCACCGGTCCCGATACGGTCATCGCCGCCATTGCCGCCGGCAAGCGGGCTGCCGAATCCATCCGCCGGTATTTGCAGGGCGTGGAATTACGCGGTGAGCGCGACTTTTCCAGACCCGAGCTTCACCTGGGACGGGTTCCGCTGGAGCATCCGGTAGAGGACCGCCAGGTGATGCCCGAGCTGCCGGTGGCCGGCCGCCTGGAAGGCTTTGCCGAAGTGGAGCTGGGGTTCTCCCAGGAGCAGGCCATCTTGGAGGCGCGCCGTTGCCTGGATTGCGGCATCTGCGCCGAGTGCTTAGCCTGCGAGCGGGCGTGCCAGGCCCAGGCGGTACAGCATGCCATGCCCGAGACGGAGCGGGAGATCGCCGTAGGGGCGGTAGTGCTCAGCCCCGGCTTTACCCCCACCGACCCGTCATCCCTTTTCTCTTTGGGCTACAGCCGCTACCCCAACGTAGTGAGCAGCCTGGAGTTTGAGCGCATCCTGTCGGCCTCCGGGCCTTTCCAGGGTCACGTAGTGCGTCCGTCTGACGGCCAAGCGCCCCGGCGCATCGCCTTCATCCAGTGCGCCGGTTCCCGGGACGTCAAGGAAGGGGTACCCTACTGCTCCGCGGTGTGCTGCATGTACGCCATCAAGGAAGCGGTCATCGCCAAGGAGCACGCCGGCCGGGACCTGGATATCACCATCTTCTACATGGACATGCGGGCCTACGGCAAGGACTTCGAGCGCTACTACCTGCGTGCCCAGAGCGAGCACGGCATCAAGTTCGTGCGGGCCAAAGTCTACGCGGTGGAAGAGAACGACGAGGCCGGCCTGGTCCTGAGCTTTGCCGGCGAGGAAGGCAGTCTGAACCGGGAAGCCTTCGACCTGGTGGTGCTGTCGGTGGGCCTTCTGCCCAACCCCGAACTGGTGCAACTGGCGGGAGAGGCAGGGTTGGCCCTGGACCGGTACGGGTACCCGCGGCCTGGAGGAGACCTGCCCACCAGTACCAGCCGGCCCGGCATCTTCGTGTCGGGAGCCTCCGCCTCGCCTAAAGACATCCCGGAAACCGTGGTGGAAGCCAGCGCCGCCGCCAGCGCCGCCGCTCAAGTGCTCGCCCCGGGTCGCTGGCAGCTGGTGAAAGAGAAAGCCTACCCGCCCGAGCGGCCGGTGCAGAACCGCCGTCCCCGCATCGGGGTGTTCGTGTGCCATTGCGGCATCAACATCGGCGGCATCGTGCGCGTGCCCGCGGTGGTGGAGTATGCCCGGTCTCTCCCCCACGTGGTCTATGCCGAGGAGAACCTGTATACCTGTTCCCAGGATACCCAGGACCGCATCAAAGCCCTCATCGCCGAGCACGACCTCAACCGGGTGGTGGTGGCTTCCTGCTCGCCCCGCACCCATGAACCGCTGTTCCAGGAAACCATCCGGGAGGCCGGGCTCAACCCCTACCTGTTTGAAATGGCCAACATCCGGGACCAGTGTTCATGGGTGCACATGCACCTGCCGGAACCGGCCACGGCCAAGTCCAAGGATCTCCTGCGCATGGCCGTGGCCAAAGCCCGCCTCCTCGAGCCTTTGTACCGCACGCCGGTACCGGTGAAGCAGAGTGCCCTGGTCATCGGCGGCGGGGTAGCCGGGCTCACCGCCGCCCTGGGCTTGGTCCGCCAGGGGTTTCCTGCCTTCCTGGTAGAGCGGGAGCCCCAGCTGGGCGGGAACCTGCGCCGGTTGGTGTCCACCCTGGAAGGAGACGATACCGCCGCACTGTGGTGCCGGCTGGAGTCCGAACTACGCGCCCACCCCTGGGCCCGGGTGTATACCGGGGCCGGCATCGAGAGCGTCGAGGGGTTTGTGGGCAATTTCAAGACCCGGGTGCGGCTGGAAACCGGAGCGGCCCTGGAGCTGGAGCACGGGGCGGTCATCGTCGCCACCGGCGGGTCGGAGCTCACCCCCACCGACTTCCTCTACGGGCAGGACCCCGGGTGTTGACGCTGACCGGGCTCGAGCGGGCCCTGGCGGGAGCGCCCGGCCGGGTGGCGCTGGAGGAAGTCCAGTCCGTGGTGATGATCGGGTGCGTGGGCTCCCGGCAGCCCGAACGCCCGTACTGCAGCCGGGTGTGCTGTGGCCAGCTGGTGAAGAACGCGCTGGCCATCAAGACCCGGCACCCGGCGGTGGAAGTGGTGGTCCTCTACCGGGATATCCGCACTTACGGCCTGCACGAGGACGCCTACCGCCAGGCGCGGGACCTGGGCGTGACTTTCATCCGTTACGATGAAGAGCACCTGCCGGTGCTGGAACCGGGCCCGGAGGCCATACACGTGGTCACCTACGACCCGGTGCTGGGCGGGCACCTGGCCATCGCCGCCGGCCTGGTAGTGCTGGCTGCCGGGGTGGAGCCGGCCGGCGGAGCCCGCCAGTTGGCCCAGCAGCTCAAGGTGCCCCTGAATGCCGACGGCTTCTTTTTGGAGTCCCACGTGAAGCTGCGGCCGGTGGATTTCTCCACCGACGGCGTGTTCCTGGCCGGCCTCTGCCATGCGCCCAAGACGGTGCGGGAGAGCATGGCCCAGGCCATGGCGGCGGTGGGCCGGGCCACTACGGTCATCTCCCGGACGGCCATCGATGCGGGCGGACCGGTGGCCGAAGTGAACCAGAACCGCTGCGCCGGCTGTGGGACCTGCGAGGAAATCTGCCAGTACCAGGCCATCAAGTTGGACCCGGCCAAAAGAAGGGCGCAAGTGGAGAATGCCGTGTGTAAAGGGTGCGGGGCCTGTGCCGCCACCTGCCGTTGCGGGGCCATCACCCTGAAGGGCTTCACCGACCAGCAGATCATGGCGGAGGTGGTGGCGCTGTCATGGAGCTAGCAGAAAGCGGGCAGACCTGGGAACCCAAAATCGTGGCGTTTTTGTGCCACTGGTGCTCCTACGCCGGGGCGGATCTAGCCGGTATCTCCCGCTTCCAGTATCCACCCCACATCCGGGTGGTGCGGGTGCCGTGTTCCGGCGCGGTGAACCCTCTTTATATCCTCAAGGCACTGCAGCAGGGCGCCGACGGCGTGCTGGTGTCGGGCTGTCACCCCGGCGACTGCCACTACCTGGCCGGTAACTACGTGGCCCGCCGGCGGTTCGCCTTGCTCAGGAACCTGTTGGACCAGGTGGGCGTGGAACCGGAGCGGGTGCAGTTCTCCTGGGTGTCGGCGGCGGAAGGCCAGAAGTTCGCCCAGGTCATCGCGGAAGTCACCGCCGCGGTGCGCGCGTTGGGCCCCTCCCGCAAGCTGAAGAAGGGGGGCCGGGGATGATGCCGGAAGCAGCGCTGAAAGAGCTGGCCGCCCGCCTCCTAGAGGAGGGGCTGGTGGATTTGTTCATCGGCTACGGGCCGGGGAGTCTTCCCTTGCGCTCCACGCCGGTGTTTCTCCGCCAAGCGGCAGGAGCCGGCGGCTTGATCTTGGGACCCACCTGCGAGAACAACCTGGCGCCGTATTTGGCCCGGTTCCCGGGGGAGCGCGTGGGCCTGGTGGTGAAAGCCTGCGATGCCCGGGCCCTGGTGGAGCTCATCCGGGAAAACCAGGTGAACCGGGAAAACCTGTATGTGGTGGGCGTGCCCTGCCGCGGGGTGATCTGCCGGCAAAAGCTCGAGGGCCGGCTGGCCGGACGTGAGCTCACGGCCGGGCGCATCGAGGGGGACGCGGTGCGCTGCGGCGGGCACGAGTGGGAGGAGGCAATCCCGCTGGACCAGCTGGTGCACCCATCCTGTGCCCACTGCAGGCTGCCGGCCCCGGAACTGTTCGATGTATGCTTGGGCGATGGGGAAGACCCGGTCGCCGCCTCCGGTGAGGCGTTAGAGGCCCGGGACGCCCGGGACGCAGGAGCGCGTTACCGGGAGTTTTCCCGGGAAATGGAGAAGTGCCTGCTTTGTTATGCCTGCCGGCAGGCCTGCCCGGCCTGCTACTGCCCGGAGTGTTTTGTAGACCGGAGCCAGCCGGCCTGGATGGGAGGGTCCGGCGACCTGTCCGACTGCATGCTGTTCCACCTGGTCCGTGCCCTGCACGTGGCGGGCCGTTGCGTGGACTGTGGAGCGTGTGCCCGGGCCTGCCCCCAGCGGGTAGACCTGCGGGTGCTGAACCGGCGGCTGGAGCAGGAGGCCCGGGAGCTCTTCGGTTTTACCCCGGGGCTTGACCCGGGCCACAAGACCTTGCCCGGCAGTTTTCGCCCGGACGACCCGGACGACTTTGTGAAGTAGGGGGGGAACGAGATGGTCGGTTTCATACCCGAGGCCGAGTTGGATAGAGTCCTCGCCCGCCTGGCCGGACCGTACCGCCTCTACGTGCCCGTTTCCTGTGCAGGACGCGTGGAGCTGGGCGAGTGGAGCCCGGGCATCCGGCCGGTCCTGGAAGGACGCGCCTACGGTACGGCTAAGCAGCTGTTCTTACCTCGCAGCGAGGAGTTGTTTGCCTTTGGCACCCACCCGGACGGGACGCCCCGGGTGGTCCAGCCGGAAAGGGACCGGCGTCCCTTGGCCTTGTTCGGCCTCCGGCCCTGCGACGCCCGGGCCATCGGCATGCTGGACCAGGTGTTCTTGGGCCAGGATCCTCCCGATGACCCCTACCGGGAGCGGAGGCAGGGTGCGCTCCTCATGGGCCTGGTGTGCTCCCGGCCCGGCCGCGCCTGCTTCTGCGCCCAGGTGGGGGGTAGCCCGGCCGGCACCGCCGGGCTCGATCTGCTCTTCACCCGGATTGGGGGCGGGTTCTGCGTCGAAGCGGTGTCCACAGCCGGGGAAGCCCATGCCGCCCAGGAGGATTGGCCTGCCGCTACCGCGGCCCAGGTAGCCGGGGCCCGGGAAATCCAGCAAGCGGCCGCGCCCGCAGCGATGGCTACCCCCGGGTTGGCCCAAGAGCTGGAGGCCAGGTTCGAGGATGAGGTCTGGGCGCGGCTGCATGAGAAGTGCTTGGGTTGCGCCGCCTGCACGTTCTTCTGCCCCACCTGCCACTGTTTTGACGTGATGGACGCAGGCAGCTATGACCACGGCACGCGGCTGCGCTGCTGGGATTCGTGTATGTTTCCCAAGTTCACGCTACACGCCTCCGGTCACAACCCGCGCCTCTCCGGCAAGGAGCGTATGCGCCAGCGGGTGATGCACAAGTTCTGCTACTACCCGTTGCGCTTCGGCCCGGAGGCCTGCGTGGGCTGTGGGAGGTGCATCGAGGTGTGCCCGGTCAACCTGGATATCCGCGCGGTGCTGGCCGAGTTGGGGGGGTCAGAGTGAAGAGTCCGTACGTGCCCGAGCTGGCCATCATCGAGGACATTGTCGAGGAAACCCTGGCCAATGACGTGAAGACTTTCCGGGTGGTGTTCTCCAACGAGGATACCCGGAGGAATTTCTCCTACCGGCCCGGGCAGTTTGCCGAAGTCTCCGTGTTCGGCCTGGGCGAGGCGCCCATTTCCATCACTTCTTCGCCCACGCAAGTGGGCTACCTGGAGTTTGCCGTGAAGAAGGCGGGGGTGCTCACCACCGCCCTGCACCAGGCGGAAAAAGGGGACTGCATCGGCGTGCGCGGCCCCTACGGCAATGTCTTTCCCGTGGAGATCATGGAAGGCAAACACCTGGTGTTCATCGCAGGGGGCATCGGCCTGGCCCCGCTGCGCTCCCTCTTCAACTACTGCATCGACCCGGCGCACCGCTCCCAGTACCAGACGGTGACCATGCTGTACGGGGCGCGTAGCCCCGGCGACCTGGTGTTCAAGTGGGAGCTGGAGAAGTGGGGCGCCCGGCCCGACCTGGTGCAGTATGTGACCGTGGACCGGGGTGACGGCCAGTGGCCGGGCCGGGTGGGATTTGTCCCGGCCATGCTCATGGACGTGCGGCCGTCCCCGGAGGACACGGTGGCCATCACCTGCGGGCCGCCCATCATGATCAAATTCGTGCTCCAGAACTTGGAGCAGCTGGGCTTTGCTCCCGAACAAATCGTCACCACCCTGGAAATGCGCATGAAGTGCGGCATCGGCAAGTGCGGGCGGTGCAACATCGGCTCGCAGTACGTGTGCTTGGACGGTCCGGTGTTCACCTACGCCCAGCTCCGGCATATGCCCAAGGAGTATTGACACAAGGGTCGAGGAAGGTGAGATGGGGATGATCGTGGCCGAAAGGAAGTCCGTGGACGAGATCGTCCGGCGCCTGGACGGTTACGGCAGTATCCTGGTGGCCGGGTGTTCCGAGTGCGTCACCGTCTGCCAGGCCGGGGGAGAGAAGGAAGTGGAGGTCCTGGCCGCACTGCTCCGGTTGCGGGGGTTCACCGGGGTGGTCACCGACGTGCTGACCCGCCAGTGTGATGTGGAGTTTCTGCCCGCCCTGGACGAGAAGGCCGCACAGGCCGACTGCATCGTCTCGCTGGCCTGCGGGGTGGGCGTGCAGTTTTTGGCGGAGCGCTACCGGGAACGCTGGGTCTTGCCCGGTCTCAACACCAAGTTCGGGGGCGGGGCCCGCCGGCCCGGCGTGTGGGAAGAGCGATGCGGGTTCTGCGGCGAGTGCGTCCTCCACTTGACCGGCGGGGTGTGTGCCATCATCCGCTGCTCCAAGAGCCTGCTCAACGGACCGTGCGGGGGCTCCCAGGATGGCAAGTGCGAGATCGATGCCGAGGTAGAATGTGCCTGGCAGCTCATCTACCAGCGTCTCCAGGGATTGGGCCGCCTCGACCTTTTGTCCGAGCCCATCCCGCCCAAGGACTGGTCCCATGCCCGGGACGGCGGCCCGCGAAAAGTCCAGCGCCCGGATGTCATGGCGGTATAGGGGGTGGCGAGGGTGAAATCAGGAAGCAGACTGGAACGGCTGTTCGCGGCGGGCCACTTTGTGTGCACCGGGGAAGTGGGACCGCCCAAGAGCGCCTCCAGCCGCAGCATCAGCCGGCACGCCGCTCACCTCCGGGATGCCGTGGACGCGGTGAACCTCACCGACAACCAGACGGCCATCGTCCGCCTGTCCTCCATCGCCGCCGGCGTACACGTGCTGGGCGAAGGGGTCGAGCCCATCATCCAGATGACCTGCCGGGACCGCAACCGCATCGCCCTGCAGTCGGACTTGCTCGGCGCCTACAGCCTCGGCCTGAGAAATGTCCTCTGCCTTAGCGGCGATCACCAGGCTTTCGGCAACCACCCCGCCTCCCGCAACGTGTTTGACGTCGACTCTATCCAGCTCATCAAGCTGGTCAAAGACCTCAGGGATGAGAAGAAGTTCCAGAGCGGGGAAGCCTGCCGGGTCGAGCCCCGCATGTATATCGGCGCGGCCGCCAATCCCTTTGCCGACCCCTTCGAGTTCAGGGTGGTGAGGCTGGCCAAGAAGGTGGCGGCGGGAGCCGATTTCATCCAGACCCAGGCCATCTTCGACCTGGAAAGGTTCAAGCGCTGGATGGGTATGGTGCGGGACCGGGGGCTGCATGAGCAGGTCCACATCATGGGGGGCATCGTCCCGGTCAAATCCGCGGTGGCGCTGGAGCGCACCGGTGAGGTAGCGGGCATGGTCGTGCCCCCGGAGCTGTTCAAGCGCATGCAGGGGGCACCCAAAGGCAAGCAGCAGGAGGAAGGCATCAACATCGCCGTGGAGCTTATCGAGGAAATCCGGCAGATCCCGGGCGTACGCGGCGTGCATATCATGGCCATTGCCTGGGAGGAGATGGTGCCGGAGATCGTGGAGCGGGCCGGGCTGCTGCCGCGGCCGCAGCTGGAGGAGACAGGCCCGCAGGCCAGGGAGTAGCGGGCGGGAAGACGGCGGAACCCGAACGGCCCCCACCGGAAACACGCTCCAAGAGGTATCCGGGCGGGGGTGCCGAAGTTACCGCCGAGGGGGTGGCCCTTTGGCTCGGCGGGTGGTGAGCTCCATCATAGCGCTGGTGCTGCTCTGTCTGGTCCCGGGCACATCCTGGGGCCAACCCGGGGCGGGAGATTATGAGCTTCCGCCCACGGTGAACGTGCGGGCGCGGGTCCTGGAGATACTCTCCACCCAGCCAGAACCGGGCGGCCGGGATTTCATTACCGAGCGGCAGCTGGTACGGGTGGTGATCACCTCCGGCCGGTTTCGCGGCCGTACCATCGAAGTGGAGCACTTCAAGAGTGGCCATCCCGTCTACGACATCGAAGTGTCACCGGGAGATCGGGTGGTACTCCTGGTCGAACTGGACGGGGATGAGCTGGGGACTGCCTTTATCGAGTCGCCGCAACGCGACCCCTACATGATGTACCTGGCCGCAGGACTGTTGGCGGTGCTGCTGGCCGTGGGTGGCGTGAAGGGGGCCAAGGCAGCGCTCTCCCTCAGCGTCATGGTGCTGGTAGTCGTCTACGTCCTGCTTCCCCTGCTCCTCCGCGGCTACAGCCCCATTCCGCTCACGACGGTGGTCGCGGCCGCGCTGAGTGCCCTGGCCTTGCTGGTGGTGAGCGGGCCCAACCGGAAGACCTTGACGGCCATCACCGGGACCACCGGGGGCGTGCTGATTGCCGGCATGCTGGCTATGAAGGCGGGCGCGGCCGCGCGCCTGACCGGGCTGAGCGCCGAAGAAGCACAGATGCTCATGTTCATACCCCAAGGCATCCAGTTCGACTACCGGGGGCTTCTGTTTGCCGGTATCATCATTGGAGCGCTGGGCGCGGTCATGGATGTGGGCATGTCCGTGGCCTCGGCCATGGCCGAAGTGAAACGGGTCAACCCGGAGGTCACGCCGCCGGCGCTGTTTCGCTCGGGCATGAACGTGGGGCGGGATGTGATGGCCACCATGTCGAACACTCTCATCCTGGCCTACACCGGTAGCGCCATCCCGCTGCTACTGCTCTTCATGGCTTACGACACTCCGCTCATCCGCATTGCCAACCTGGACCTGATTGCCACTGAGGTAGTGCGCGCGCTGGCCGGCAGCATCGGCTTGATCCTGGCCATCCCCATTACGGCGCTGGCCGGCGCGTACCTGCTGTCCTGGAAGGCTAGTGAGCGTGGCGGCGACCGCATCCGACGGATCCAGGCCGGCCGCGAGCGGTGATGACACCTGCCGGTGACATGAGAGACTAGCCGCGGTACGAGTCAGCGCGCCGCCAGGCTCCGCTGCACATTCCCCGGGGGCGTTTGCGGTGTGGAGACCGCATGCCGCCGGCCATGGCGCTGGGCCGGGTAGGTGCCCGGCGCCTGGACCGGCTCCGCAGCCTGGTGGCGACCTAGGACCAACGGTAAACGGGGAAGCCGGGGACCACCTGCGTCAGCCTGTCTCCCCCGGTGCATACTTTGACAACTGTCCTGCCAAGTGCTATCATGATGCAAACAACATGACAAAAGTGATGACGGAGACGAGTACGCCGGCCTCCGGCCTACAGCGAGCCACCTGTGGTGAGAAGTGGCGGCCATACCGGCGGAAATCCCCTCCTGATCGCGGGCGCAAACGGGTGCTACACCCGGAGAAGCCCGGCCGGTGGCTCCCGTTAGCGGGCCAAAGCCAGCTGACTGGCTGTTGAGGTCGCCACGGTAACGTGGCGGCTAACCCGGGTGGTACCACGAGCGCGTCCTCGTCCTGGCGGATGAGGGGCGCTTTTATGTTTGGGAAGGAGGGGCGTTATGCTGGACCTGCAGTATCTTCGCGAACGACCCGGTGAGGTGAGAGAGGCGTTGAGGAGGCTGCGGACGGAAGCACCCCTCGATGCCATTCTCGAGCTGGACGCAGAGAAGCGCGAACTGCTACGGGAAGTCGAGACCCTCCGCCGCCGCCGCAACGAGGACTCCCGGAGGGTGAAGGAACTGCCCGTATCCCAGCGAGCCGAGCTGGTGGAAGAGTCCCGCAAGACCAGCCGGCGCATGGCGGTGCTGGAGGAACGACTCCGGTCCGTAGAGGCCCGCCTGCTCGAATGCGTGTACCAGATGCCTAACCTACCCCATGCCAGCGTGCCGGAGGGGGAAGGCGAGGCTGACAACCGGGTGATAAGACAGGAAAGCCGGCTGCGGGAATTCGCCTTTGAGCCCCGGCCCCATTGGGAAATCGGCGCCGACCTGGGGATCCTCGACTTCCAGCGGGGAGTGAAGATGGCGGGTACCCGCTTCTACGTGTTGGTGGGGGCCGGCTCTAGGCTGCAGCGGGCCCTCATCCAGTGGATGCTCGACTATAACGTCGGTCGCCATGGATACACCGAGGTGCGAGTCCCGTACATGGTCAAAGAAGACAGCTTGCTGGGGGCGGGCCAGCTGCCCAAGTTTGCCGCCAACATCTATCACGACGCCGAAGACGATATGTGGTTTATCGGCACCGCCGAGGTGCCCCTGACCAACCTGCACCGGGACGAGGTGCTGGAGGCCGCTGACCTGCCGAAAAACTACGTGGCATACTCCCCCTGCTTCAGGAGGGAAAAATTCTCGGCGGGCCGGGATGTGCGCGGCATCAAACGGGGCCACCAGTTCGACAAGGTAGAGATGTACAAGTTCTGCGCCCCCAGCACCAGCTACGCTGAACTCGAGGTGCTGGTGACCCAGGCCGAGAACATCTGCCGGGCCCTGGGCATACCTCACCGGGTAGTCGAGATGGTCACCGGTGACTTGGGGTTTGCCGCGGCCAAAAAGTACGACGTGGAGGTCTGGGCCCCGGGCTGCGGGGAGTGGCTGGAAGTAAGCTCTTGCAGTAACTGCGAGGCATTCCAGGCGCGCCGGACCAACACCCGCTATCGCCCGCACCCGGGTGCCCGGCCCGAGTACGTGCACACCTTGAACGGGTCCGGCCTGGCCTTGCCGCGCACCCTCATCGCCGTCCTGGAAAACTACCAAGAGAGCGACGGGACCGTGGTCATACCCGAAGTGCTGCGTCCGCTCATGGGGACCGACCGGATCGGTCCACGCCGGTGAGGCTGTGATGCCGGTTTCCGGGCACCGGTAGGCCCGCCTGGGTAGCGGGCGGGCACCTGAATGCCGGGGGACGGCGCCCTGACGCGGGCAGGTGGCCGACTACGGTCCGGCGGCCGGATGGTCCGCCCGGACGGTCCGGCGTTCCCGGCCCTGCTGTCGCCGGGCGGCGCCCTTCCCTCCGGCCAGGATACCGGTGGCCAGCAGGATGAGCAATCCCCCACCCAGGTGCACCGGTTGCATGGTCTCGCCAAGCAGCAGGTAGGCGAACACCATGCCCAACAGCGGCTCCGCCGTGCTGGTGGTGATGGTGTGGGTGGCCGGCAGCAGGCCAAGGCTGCGGAGAAAGAACCAGAACGGTAGCACCGTACCGAAGATGCCGATGGCCGCCATGAGCAGGGCGAAGCCGGGGACGGCCCATCCCGGGTCCAGCCGCCATAGCGGCCGGTAGAAGGACCAGAGCAAAGCCGCCATGACCAGGACGCAGGTGAGCACCGCCAGCGGGTGAGCGCTCGCCAGCTTCTTGCGGCTATACACGGTGTGCGCCGCGAAAAACCCCGCCGAGGCCAACCCGCTGATCAGCCCTGCCCGGCTTACATCCAGGTGACGCAGGGAACCACCGGTGGCCAAGAGGAAGATGCCCAGGGTGGTCAGGGACACGGCCACAAACGTGCGGCGGGTGAACGATTCCTCCCCGGTCAAAGCCCCCCATAGTGCCACCAGCACCGGCGCCAGATACTGGAGGAAGATGGCAGTGGCCACATTGGTGTAGCTGAGGGCGGTAAAATAGGTGAACTGCATCCCGATGTTGATAGGGGCAAGGATAAAGAGGGCGCGCACCGAGGACCGGTCGACGGCGAACCGGCGGCGGCCGGTAACCGCCAGCACCATCAAGAGCACGCCTGCGGAAATCCACAGGCGCAGGGCCACCAGCTCTACCGGTTGCAGACCCAAATTGAACAACAGTTTGGCAGAAGTGCCGGCTCCCGCCCACAGTGCGGCCGCGGCCAAGGCGTAGACATAGCCTGGGTTGTTCATCATCCCCATATTTGACACCTGGCCTCAGTATCCTGCCCCCTCCGGGCCCGCTCCTCAGGTCAGACTTCTTGCCCGGCCGGTCGCCGGCGCCCCGGCCCCGATTCACGGCAGCCTGCCTTCATGGGGAGTTCCCCTTTACTGGTCAAGCCCGGCTTCCGATACGTAAAAGGGGACTCGAAGTGTCTATGGGGGGGTCGGCCATGTCCCAGCATGCCTACGTCATCACAGAGAGGGCCACTGCCGGAGGCGGTCAGGCGTCCGGCCCGTCCGGTCACCGCGAACCCGCGGCCGGTGGAGCTACGGTCTTGGAGCACCGCGCCCGGGCTGACCGGGTCATCCCGGCGCCGGATGCGAATGGCCGGCAGCTCCATCCGGCCGGCCTCAGCCCTGGCCACGGTCAGGGGTCGGCTACGGAAACCGTCGCACCGGCTCTCCACCTCTCCAACCCTGCTGCCCTGCTCATGGAGGGAGTAGTTCGCGAGCTGGCAGGCGGAGTCATCCTCTGGAACGGCACCGGTGAAGAGCTGCGGCTGAACCCGGCCATGCGCCGGTTACTCCACCATACCCATGCCTCCGGCTGCATCCGGGCGGTGGGCGACGCCCTGCAGGCAGGATTTTTCGACGGGGATATCCTCCGCCGGGAACTGGCATTCCTGGCCACGCCCACCACGCAACACCGCTCTATTGAGGCCAGCTGTCGTGAGACCCTCCACGTGTATCGCATCAGCACCGGGCCGCTGCTGGATGCCGCCGGAGGACTGGCCGGCAGGATCCAGGTCTACCAAGACATCACGCCGGAGAGACAAGAACAGGTGCGCGCGGCGATTATGGCCCGGGCCGGGCTGGAAGTGGTGGAGGCACCCGATCTGGGTGCGGTCCTGAGGAGTCTAGGCGCGATGCTGTCTTTACGACCGGCAATAGAATGGATGTGGCTGTATATCCCCGGCGTATCCGGCTGGGAGTTGGCGGCAGATTGGGTGAAGCCCGGCCTGCCTGCCGTGCACTGGGTGGGGGCCGCTGACGACCCCACTCAATCACTGGCAAGGATGACCGGTGTTGCCCGCGGTGAAGCCGGCGGCGGTCCGGTAGCGTGGACACAGGTGCCCCTGGTGCATCGCGGATCACTGGTTGGGTACTGGCGCCTGGCCAGCCGGCAGTGCGACGCTTTCACAGACGGTAGCGCCAGCGTGTTGGGATCCATGGCCGCGTTCCTGGCCTGCGCCGCCAAAGCCTTCACCGTTCACCGGCAGGCCGATGTTTGGTACGAGTCGACGGTGCAGGCCCTGGCGGCCGTGGTGGACGCCCGGGATCGTTATACCATGCACCACTCCCGAAACGTGAGCCGCTATGCCGCTGCCATTGCCCGGGTCATGGGCCTTCCCCAGGAGGAAAGCAGGAGGATCATCCATGCCGGCCTGGTGCACGACATCGGCAAGGTGGGGATTCCCGACCGCATCCTGCAAAAACACGGCCGCCTAGACGTGGCCGAGGGCGCCGTGATGATCACTCATGCTGCCGCCGGGGCGGCCATCTTGGAACGTTCGGGAGCCTTGCGGGAACTAGCCGTCCTGGTGCGCCACCACCACGAGTGGCACAACGGGGGCGGGTACCCGGACAGCCTATCCGGTGACGATGTTCCCCTGGGCTCTGCCGTCTTGGCGGTGGCCGACGCGTTTGACGCCATGACCTCGTACCGGGTGTACCGACCGGCCCAATCCCTGGGCAGAGCCATGGCCGAGCTAGTCCGGTGCAGCGGAGAGCAGTTCCATCCCCGGGTGGTGGAAGCCTGCGCCGAAGCGGTGCGGCGGGGCCGGGCGGACGGCGAGCCCTGGGTGGCCGAGCTCGAGGATCGTCCCGAGGTGACCCCGTGGGCCTGGACCGCCGGTCATACCCTTGCCCAAGCCGGGATCCACCCCCCCGCTTCCCGGGAACTGGTAGTGTTCCTCCGCTTGGCCGAAGAAATGCAGCATACCACCTGTATTGGAGAACTCGGTGCCCACGTGTTGAGAGTGCTGGACGATGAGCTGGGTTATGACCACGCCGGTATCCTACTTGCGGATGCTCGGGTGCCGGAGCTGGTGATGGTGGCTTCCACCGGGAAGCTGGGCGCATTGGGCCTGAGGGTACCCCGGGACGCCGGTTTGGCGTGGTCGGTCATGGAAGACGGCCTGGCCCAGAGCGTGCCCGACGTAACCGTGGACGCCCGCTGCCGGGCGCCGGTTTGGCCCCAAGGCTCGCAGGTGTGCGTGCCCGTGGTGCTTTGCGGCAGGCGGCTGGGGGTGCTGCTGGTGGCGAAGTACGAGACGGGTGCCTTCCAACCCGGCGAAGTCCGGCTGCTCAAGGCGGTAGCCGCCCACTTAGCCGGGGCCATCGGCATGATGCGGCCTGCGCTTGAGGCAAGCCTGGCCACCTCCTCGCCCCTGGGCCCGGCCGTGGCGGCAGAAGCTGCGGGAGCACCCGGGATCGGATAGCAGCCGGTGTCACCGGTGACGAACCGCCGGGCGCGGCAGTCAAGCCTGGAGTACAAGGACGAAGGACGAGCTGGGCTTCCGGTCACACCAGCCCTGGAGCGGGCAGCTTCCCGTGAAGGGGCGTCCAGACCCGGCCCCGGGGCGGCCGGGCCATGCTTTCCCGGCCAGGGAGCCCAAGAGTCCCGCCGGACAGCGTATGCCCCCAAGGTGCATCTCCACTGGTATCAGGTCCCGTAGCCCCCCGCTCCTCCGGCAGGAATCTGGCGACGCGCCGGTGAAATGGGGCGCGTACGCCTTCGCCGGGCAGCCACCGGTTTCATGGCCGGGAAGGGCTCACCGGCCCGGGCACCGGGTCAGGCAAGGAGGGTATCCTGTGCGGGTACGTGTGGCCGTGACCGCCCTGTTGCTCGTAGCCATCGTCGTGGTCCTGCGCCTGGTGACGGCGGGACGAGCGGCCCCTTACGTAACCGCCGCCAAGGTGCTACAACGATACCAGGCCGGGGAACGGCTGGTGCTGGTGGATGTACGTGAGCGTGCCGAGTTCGTCACCGGCCATATCCCGGGATCCCGGCATATTCCCCTGGCCCAGCTAGAGCAGCGCCTGGGCGAACTCGGCCGCGATGACGAGATCATCGTGGTCTGCCTTACCGGCAGTCGCTCGGCCCGGGCCACGCGCTTGCTGAGAGAGGCCGGGTTGAATGCCAGGAACATGCGGGGCGGGATCCTCCAGTGGCGGGGCCCCCTGGAGAAGTAGGGGCGGCTCTGCCGCAAAGGAGCCCACCCAACCCGCCGGCGGCGGGGCGAGCGAGCTCCTTTGGTACCACCACGGGGACCGGCGCGGGCAGAGTATCCCGGCCTACGCGATGATGATGGCCTCGGTCGGACAACTATCCGCCGCTTCCTTGCAGCAGCCGCCGGTACAGGCGGCGTTGTCCTTCACCACCGCCTTGCCATCGCCGCCGTCCATGGCGAACATCTCGGGACAGATATCCACGCACACCCCGCAACCGATGCACAGGTCCGTGTCAATGCTGATCTTGCCCACCGGTTCTCACCTCCGCCTGCCCATTATCCTATCCCGGACGGCAGCAAGTCAACGTTCTTGGAACCTGCTGCGCGTCAAGCTGGGGCAAGCACCCGGCTCAGGCCGGAAACGGGAGGGAGAGTCGGCCCTCCGCCGCCCGCAGTGTCCAAGTTGCATCGCTCTGTCCGAGCCCGTCCCCGTTGTTCCGGGGGAGCGGCGACCTGCGGTGCCGGGTGACCTGCATCCGGATGAGTTCCAGTAAGAGATTGGGAAACCCGGCGCAGTGAAGCTCCGGAAAAGCTGCCGGCAACGGCTTCAAGTGCGCTACTGTCCACAGGAGCGTGGCACAGCCACACCCCACGCTCCTCCGCTACTCTTCAAAGCTTCCCCCGAGGTACCTGGCCAGGAACCTCTCCGCCGCCCGATAGAACACCAGGCGGTTCCCGGGCTTGGCGAACCCGTGTCCCTCGTCGGGAAACAGCAGGTACTCATGGTAGATGCCCTTTTCTCGCATGGCTGCGGTGATCTGCTCGGACTCTGCCTGCTTTACCCGGGGGTCGTTGGCGCCCTGGGCGATGAGCATGGGCGCGCGGATGCGCTCGACCCGGGATAGAGGAGACCTGGACATGAGAAACTCGGGTTCGGTTTCCGGGTTACCCACCCTTTTGAAGAGCATGGACCGCATGGAGGCCCAGTAAGGCGGGATGGTCTGCAGGAGCGTCACCAGGTTGCTGGGACCCACCACATCCACGGCGCAGCAAAAGAGGTCAGGAGTGAACGTAGCTCCTGCCAGTGCGGCGTAACCCCCGTACGAAGCGCCGAATATGGCCACCCGGTCCGGATCGGCGATCCCCTGCTCGACGGCCCAGCCCACCGCATCCACCAGGTCATCGTGCATTTTAGCTCCCCACTCCCGGTCTGCTGCGTTAACAAAGGCCTTGCCATACCCGGTCGAGCCCCTGAAGTTCGCTTGCAGGCAGGCGTAGCCCCGGTTGGCCAGCCACTGCACCTCCGGGTGGAATCCCCAGACGTCCCGGCTCCAAGGCCCGCCGTGTACCCGCAGCACCAGGGGCAGGCCGCTCCTGTTTCCCCCCTGGGGGTAAGTGAGGTAGCCATGGATGGTCAGGCCGTCCCGGGCCGGGAAGGCCACCGGTTCCATCGGGCAGAGCTGGTAATCGCGAAGGTCGGGTCTATCCACAAAGAGCAGGCGTCCCCGGCCGTCCTGGCGCCGGTAGGAGAAGTATGAGACGGGTCCGGTGTCCCTGGCAAAGGCCACCAGCCAGGCGGAGTCGTCGCGGTCGCGGCTGACGATGCGAAAATCCCCGGGTTCCAGGCGGGCGAGGGCGGCAAAATCCCGGGCCACCTGCTCATCCAGGACCTGCCAGTG
Source organism: Clostridiales bacterium UBA8153 (assembly GCA_003449495.1). Classification (GTDB taxonomy): domain Bacteria; phylum Bacillota; class Sulfobacillia; order UBA8153; family UBA8153; genus UBA8153. The sequence goes on along the minus strand of DMHJ01000056.1, from coordinate 964 downwards.
GGCCCGTTCCCGCATGACCATGGCCGCCTGGACCTGGCGGGTGTGGGGCTCCAGTTCCACGTGGACCACGTCGTAATGGGGGTCAGATGCCAGCACCGCCAAGCCGTGGCCGGACAGGTGGAGCTTGACCAGCCGGGCGGTGTCCGCCCGGCGCGAGTCGAGAAGATAGAGGTAGTCTCCACAGCGGGAAAAGCCTACGGGCCGACTACCCAGGCCGTCATCGGCATCCCACCTGGCCACCACCTGCCAGGGGGCACCGGCAGTCTCACGCAGCAGAAGTTCCGAGCCTGCGTCCGGCGTGGATGCCCAAGCCCCGCGCACCTGGAAACCCGCATCGACCAGGTATCCCGTCCCGGCCACACCGCCGGGATTCTCCGCCTCCAACTCCAGCCGCCCGCTGTCCAGCTGGAGCCGGTAGACGTGATGGAACCGGCGATCCTCCCGGTTCATGGCGATGAGCACTTCGCCGGGGAAATCCCGGTGGGTATCCACCAGCTGTACCTGCACATCATCGAAAGGGGTGAGGTCCCGGTCCGTACCCGTCACCAGATCCACAGCGTGCAGCCGCCAGTTCTCATTGCCGCCGCTGTCTTGCAGGTAAAGCAGGTGCCTGCCATCCTGGGCCCATAGGTACTGGCGGATCCCCCGGTCCTCATCCCGGGTCACCGGACGGTGTTTTCCTACATCCAATGGTCCCACCCAGAGGTTGAGCACCCCGTTCCTGGGGGCCAGGTAGGCGAGGCGAGTGCCGTCGGGGGAAAGGGCCGGGCTGGACTTGGCCGGATTTCCAAAGAGAACCTCCCGGGGAATCAAGCGGGCAGGTCCGGTAGCCATGGGATCACCCCTTACGGAAAGTGCTGCAGGGGACTTCGCCGTACCGGCCGGGACCACCTGCCCGGTGTCCACCGCCGGCCGGTCGCCTGGGCCCGGGGAACCAGGGGAGACCGGCACCGGGGCGCCGGTG
>DMHJ01000167.1 GCA_003449495.1 Clostridiales bacterium UBA8153 | reverse complement strand
CTGAGTGATCCCATCTATTGACACCGTTCCGACGTGCATGGTATAATTCGCGACTTCTTGACAAGAGCGCCCAGTGGTGGTATCCTGAGCTAAGGTCTGGTCGAGGAGGCGCTGCTTATGTTCAATGTAGGGGACAAGGTGGTCTACCCTATGCACGGTGCCGGGGTGATAGAGGCCATTGAGGAGAAGGAAGTTCTGGGAGAACGCAAGCAGTACTACATCATGCGGCTACCCATTGGCGATATGCGGGTGATGATCCCCACCCATAACGTAGATGGGATCGGCTTGAGAAGAGTCATCAGTGAGGCAGAGGTCGAAGAGGTGTTCCATGTCCTGCGGTCCGACCACACGCGCATGTCGACTAACTGGAACCGGCGCTACCGGGCCAACCTCGAGAAGATCAAGTCCGGGAACATCTATGAAGTTGCCGAAGTGGTAAGGAACCTCTTCCAGCGGGAGCGGGAAAAAGGCCTGTCAACCGGAGAGCGCAAGATGCTAGACAGTGCCAGGCAGATCCTATTATCTGAGCTGGTGCTGGCCAAAGGCATTAAAGAAAACGATGCCAGCAGCATCTTGGACCAAGTGCTGGCGTGAGTTTGACCGGTGAGATCTCGAGAGTCCGGCCCTCGGGCCGGACTCGCTTTTTTTGAGCTTGACCCGGTTAAGGGAAGGGCCTCTCCGAGGCCGAGCAACCTGGCTTCACCCGGAGAAGTGTGCAGTCGCCGAACGGCACAGGATGGGGAGCGGGAGGAGTGGTCATAGGACGGAAGGTCTACCGGTCGGCAGCTGCAGATTTGACCTGCTGGCTACCTTGAAGGACCCATCTTCGTGGCGTATAATGGGGATGCGATTAGTGACATGAGGGGGGAGGAAACGTTGACCACGAAGATCGCTGCACGGGTCATGGCAGTGGTCGGGATGGTGATCGGCGGGGTGATCGCCGGTTACGGGCTTGAGCATTCGGCCGCAGTCATGGGGCGAATATGGAATCTCACGCAGTTGGTGAGTCTCATCGGTTTGGGCGCGGCTTTAGGGGGCCTGTCCGGCTGGTTCCTCGGTCCAGCGCTGGTACGATGGATTATCCGGGCAGTAAAGTGGATCGAAGTACGGGTCACGGGAGCTTCGCTGCATGAGATCGTTCTGGGAGCAGCCGGTTTGATCATCGGACTTATCATAGCTAATCTGCTCCGTCCGGTGCTAGCCCAGATGCCGATACTCGGCTCGATCCTTCCTGCTACCAGCGTTCTGCTTCTGGGTTACTTGGGAATGGTCATCGCTCGGGCCAAGAAAGATGACTTCACTGGTCTCCTAGGCGGGGTGAGGGTCCGGCAGACCAAGGCCGCTGACCTGCTACCCAAGACCGCATCAGGGCAGCCTAAAGTTCTGGATACCAGCGTGATCATTGACGGCCGTATTGCCGACGTCTGCGCCGCAGGGTTTGTCGAGGGGCCGCTGGTCATACCCGCGTTCGTTCTCGAGGAACTACGCCACATTGCTGACTCCCAGGACGTACTCAGGCGCAACCGCGGCAGGCGGGGCCTGGACGTACTTGCCCGCATCCAGCAAGAGCTGACCATGCCCGTGCATATCGAGGATATGGACCTGGGGTCGAGCTTGGATGTGGACGCCAAGCTGATCAAGCTAGCCCGCAGACTTAACGCCCGTATCATGACCAATGACTACAACCTGACCAAGGTGGCTGGATTGCAGGGCGTGCCGGTGCTGAACATCAACGAGCTTGCCCTGGCGGTCCGTCCGGTGCTGCTGCCCGGTGAGGAGATCACCGTGCACATCATCAAGGACGGGAAGGAATCTGGACAGGGCGTGGCCTACCTGGACGATGGAACCATGGTAGTGGTCGACGGAGGCAGGCGGCACTTGGGCGAGGACCTGGAAGTGACGGTTACCAGGGAGCTGCAGACGGTGGGGGGCCGCATGATCTTTGCCCGTCCCAAGCACTACGAGCGGGCGCTGCACCAGGGATGAACCGGCAAAGCCTCGACCCTGGCGCCGACCGGCCCCGTAACGTCGCCATCATCGCCGCGGGTGGGAGCGGCGTGCGGATGGGGGGCTTGAAGAAGCAGTTCCTTCCCCTGGCCGGCTTGCCCGTGGTAGTCCGCTCCATCCGGCCCTTTCAGGATCACCCGCTGGTTGACGCCATCGTCTTAGTCGTTCCTCCGGGAGACATCCCGTTTGGCCAATCTCTATGCTCGGCGTACGGACTGGCCAAAGTGAAGGGCGTGGTCGAAGGGGGGAGGAGCCGCTCCGAGTCGGTCCGGAGCGGCCTGGAGGCGGCCCGGTCGTTTCATCCAGACGTCATACTGGTACACGACGGGGTCCGGCCGCTGGTCAGGGCCCGGCTGATTGACCGGGTGTTGGAGGCCGCCACCCGTCACGGTGCGGCCGTCCCGGCCATGGAAATCTATGACTCGCTCAAGCGAGTGGCGTGTGACCGGGTGGAGTCATCGGTACCACGCGAGCGCATGCGCGCCGTTCAAACGCCCCAAGGCTTCCAATCCGCATGGTTGTACGGTGCCTACAGCCGTCCGGTTCTGCCGGAGGCCACCGATGACGCTGGGTTGGTGGAAGCGTGCGGCTACCCCATCGCCGTCCTCCCAGGTGACCGTGACAATGTGAAGATCACCAGTGAAGACGATCTGAAGCTGGCCGGTCGGCTCTTGGCGGACCCAGGAGTGGCTGCGGGCATCGGCTACGATGTCCACCGGCTGGAGGCGGGCCGGCCGTTCATCTTAGGCGGAGTGAAGATACCATCCGAGCTGGGGCTGACCGGTCACTCTGATGCCGATGTCATCGTGCATGCGGTGATCGATGCATTGCTCGGCGCGGCGGGGTTGCCAGATATTGGCCAACAATTCCCGGACACCGATCCTCGGTTCTGTGGCGCGGATAGCACCGGCCTTCTCGAGCAGGCCGTCAAGACCGTCGCGGGCGTTGGCTGTAGCGTGCTTAGCATCGACGTTACCGTAGTCTGCGAGCGCCCTCGCTTGGCCCCGCACATTCCCGATATGAAGGCTCGCCTGGCGCCCATTCTTCGCGTCGACCCCTCCAGGATCGGGATCAAGGCTACCACCCAGGAAGGTATGGGATTTGTGGGGCGCGCTGAGGGAGTGTGCGCCTGGTGTGTGACTCTCGTGCAAAGGCATTAGTGTAGGGGGAGTCACCGGCATGCGGACTTGTGTTATCTACTATCCGTTCATGGGCACTACCATAGACACCGAGCGGCTACTCTGGATGGCGCGGTTGTGCTATGCACCCCTGGGAGTGGATGAGCTGGCGGCAATGGTCCGCGGCGATGCCGGTCCCAGCGATGAAGCCCTCGGTCGCTTCATCCGCGGTCTGATCGCCAGTGGCCACCTGGGGGCCCTCGAGCACTGGCACACTTCCTTCGCCGTCGAGGGGTACAGCCGGATCTCGAGCCAGCAAAACGATCGCCACCGCCTCATGAAGATGTTCAAAGAACCCGGAGTATACATCAACGCTCCCCAGGAAGCGTCCCCCGACATATCCCAGCTGCAGCAGTCCCAGCGCTATGTAAGGGAAGGTGCCTGGCGCTACGTAGTGCCTCCCTCTTTTGGGGAGCACCCCGCCTTCTTGGCCAAGTTCCACCAGCTCCAGCAAGAAGTCCGGGCCCTCCAGGCCGAGGGCCTTGAGTTGGGCATACCCGCCGAGGATGTGCGTTTTGCCCTCACCAATGCCACCGAGACTCGCTTTGTCGTCACCACCAATGCCCGCCAGCTCCGGCATATGTTTAACCTCCGGTGTTGTGAGCGAGCCCAGTGGGAGATCCGCCAGCTATTCACCGAACTGCTTTCTAAGTACCAGGCCATCGCGCCCAACATTTTCCATATGGCGGGGGCCTCTTGCCAGGAGTTTGGCTACTGTCCGGAGGGCAAGCTCAGCTGCGGCCGGGCGCCGACGCTGGCCGAGTTCAGGGAGGCCTGGACGCAGGGCACCCGGGAGAGCCAAACAAGCTGACATGACGCATCGGTGACGGTCCGGCCCGGAAGGTGGGTAACCCATGCGGGAGCGAAAGTCCTGCGACATAGTAGCCGGCAAGAACGCCGTGCGTGAAGCGCTTCGTGCCGGACTTCCCATCCGGGAAGTGCTTTTTGCCCAGAGCCTGCCCGGAGACATTGCAGAACTGGTGCGTGAGATCGGTGCCCCTACGCGCCAGGTGCAGCGCGCGGAATTGGACCGGCACGCGCAGAGACACCAGAATGTGATGGCGGTGGTGGCCAGCACCTTCCAGTGGGCGGAGGTGTCCGGGATGCTGGAGGGCGCCGCCGCCAAGACGCGGCTACCCTTGTTGGTGCTGCTCGACGGGATACAAGACCCGCGTAACCTGGGGGCGGCCATCCGGGTTGCGGACGCAGCCGGGGCGGACGGTGTGATCATCCCCAGGCACCGGGCCGCGCCGCCCACGGAGGCGGTAGCGCGCTCATCGGCGGGCGCCACCGCCCACGTGCCGCTGGCGCGCGTGACCAATCTGGTCCGTTGCATGGAGGAGCTAAAAGCAGCCGGAGTATGGCTGGCCGGGCTGGAAGCCGGCGCCGGACCTAGCCTGTGGGATGCGGCCCTCACCGGTCCCCTGGGCCTAGTGGTGGGCGGCGAGGGCCGCGGGCTCCGCCGCCTGGTCAGGGAGCGCTGTGACCACCTGGTCAGCATCCCCATGCACGGGGTGGTGGGCTCTCTCAACGCCGCCACTGCCCTAGCGGTGGTGCTGTATGAAGTCAGGCGCCGGCGCCGGGAGGCGGCACCCGGTTGACGTCGATACCTTGCTGGCCCAGCATGGCCAGGACATCCCTGGGCCGCATCTGCCCGTATTTCCGCGCTATGTGCTCGCCCCAGCTGTAGTTGGTGTAGTCATGGGTCTCTTGTCCCTTTTCCAGCGGTATCATCGCCTGCAGGCGAGCATAGTATCCTTCCTGAAGCAACCCTTGGTCCATTACTTCCAGCGCTGCCTGGATCTGGGCTGACGTGGGTCGCTGGTAGCTTTCTCTCATGAACACCAGGTCAAGGGGGATGCGCGGGCGTGCCGGCGGATGCTCGGCGGGATAACCCAGGAGCAGACCGACCAGGGGGTACACCCGGGGTGGCAGCTGGAAGATCTCAGCCAGTGCCGGTGCCACGAATGGAGCGGCCCCAAGGAAGACGGAGCCCAGCCCCAGGGCTTGGGCTGCCGACACCATGTTCATCCCGGCATATGCTGCATCCTGGATGCCAAGGAACAACATGGACATGTCGTCTAGCCGGTTGCTTCGTCCCCGTGACGACAGGAACGCCTCTAAGCGAAGGAAGTCAATACAGATCAGCATGAACACTGGGGCCTGCATCACCAGCGGCCCCAAATAGGGTCGTAATCTCTCCCGGGTCGGATGGCTCGTCACCACGATCACCGAGTACATCTGGCCCGTGAAGGGAGCCTGTTGTCCGGCCCTGACCACCTCGCGCAGGGTCTCCTCGGCCACCGGCATCTCGGTGAATTTTCGAACGGACGCTCGGTGCATGAGTGTGGATAGCACTTGACCGTTGCCCATAGCACTTGTCCTCCTTTTCGGGGTGAGACTACGTGCCTGGGGTCTCGACTTCCTGCACAATCAAGAGGGAAGGCCTCGCTCGAACCGGTAACCCGCCCGGCTCGACGAAATCCCTGGGCAACCATGCATCTTGATTCTCAAGGCATGTCCCCTTATAATAATGGGTAGCCTGCGGAACCACCTGCGATGCGTACCACATGATGGGAGGGCGATATCGTGAGCATCACCCCCCAGCGGGAAATCGGTGTTGAGTACGAAGCAATGTTAGATGAGGAAATCGTCGATTACGCTCGCGACGGATCCAACCTGGCTCTCGAGCACCTGATCAACAAGTACCGCAATTTCGTTCGTGCCAAAGCCCGCTCCTACTTCCTGATCGGGGCCGACCGCGAAGACATCATCCAGGAAGGGATGATAGGACTATACAAAGCCATCCGGGATTTTCGCAGTGACAAACTGTCCTCGTTTCGCGCGTTTGCGGAGCTGTGTATCACTAGACAGATTATCACGGCCATCAAGACCGCCACGCGCCAAAAGCACATACCGCTGAACTCGTACGTCTCCTTGAATAAGCCCATCTATGATGATGATTCCGACCGGACGCTCCTTGATATCATATCCGGCTCCAAAGTCACCGATCCTGAAGAGCTCATCATAAGCCGAGAGGAGTTCGGGGACATTGAGGAGAGGATGGGCCAAATCCTCTCTGAGCTGGAGTGGAAGGTGCTTATGTCCTATCTCGATGGCAAGTCCTATCAGGAGATCGCCTGCGATCTCAGACGGCACGTGAAGTCCATCGACAATGCCCTGCAGCGGGTCAAACGTAAGCTCGAACGCTATCTTGATGACCGGGAGCATGCTAGGGGCGGCAAGCTGCACGTTGGTAGGTAACCGGCATCCCTCGCCTCGAGCGTGATGCGGACCTGAACCATGCCCATTGACCTCAGAGTGTCGCACCATTATAATGTGGAGGCATCAAGACTTCGCGCTGGCGTAGCTCAACGGTAGAGCAGCTGATTTGTAATCAGCAGGTTGAGGGTTCGAATCCCATCGCCAGCTCCAGATGTGAGTTCGGCCTTACGTGGAGAGGTACCCAAGCGGCCAAAGGGGGCAGACTGTAAATCTGTTGGCTACGCCTTCGCTGGTTCGAATCCAGCCCTCTCCACCATGGTGTTAGCGTGCAGGTAGACTGCTGGGAGTATATCGCGGGGTAGAGCAGCCAGGTAGCTCGTCGGGCTCATAACCCGGAGGTCGTAGGTTCAAATCCTACCCCCGCAACCAGTTTTGAAAATCGCATATCGCGGGGTAGAGCAGCCAGGTAGCTCGTCGGGCTCATAACCCGGAGGCCGTAGGTTCAAATCCTACCCCCGCAACCAACCTTATGGTGCTCACATAGCTCAGTCGGTAGAGCGCGTCCTTGGTAAGGACGAGGTCACCGGTTCAATCCCGGTTGTGAGCTCCATCCTCTTTTCGGGCAGTTACTGGAGGAATTTTGTGGATGGAGAAGAAAAGACTCCTTCCATGGCGGTTGCACTAACATGGTGGCGCCCATGCCATATATCCGGAACTCTGAGGGGAGACCGAGCATGGCCAAGAAGAAATTTGA
>DMHJ01000252.1:14468-21876 GCA_003449495.1 Clostridiales bacterium UBA8153 | reverse complement strand
TCTTATCCAGACTCCCCAGGCTGTAACCGCCGAACTGGCGGCCCGAACTCCCCAAGCAGTCGCCGCGGTCAGGGTCCCGGTCAAGCTGGCACCGCACCCCGCGCATACGTACGTGCGCTCCTCCAGGTCAAAGACATTCTTCACCGCTCCGCAGGCGGAACCCAGCTGGCTTGACGAGAACCATGGACCCGCCTTGACCATACCGGTTCCGGCCCATTTGCCTGGTATTCCAACTGTCGATGTAGTTTGGCGAGCGCGGCATCGGCGCTAGACCGAGCCGAGCAACGATCCTTGACCATCCCGAATCGCGCCATGCGATCCCGGTGTTCCACCAGAATTGCTCCTGCGGATCTGTCCGCAAGCACCTTGACCGGTCGTGGTCGTTCACCGTTAAGCCCGCTACCCATCTCGGCCACCGCGCCCTGAACATGTAGTTGCTTCTGGTTGCCGGCGGTACGGCGCGGGATAACTGCCGGTCCAAGTCTGCTTTCTGACCCGACCACGAGACGCGCGCCTAGAGCACGGTCCGACGATGCATTCGTTGTTACTACGTCCACCCAGCTGGTCCCGGTCGGCCATGGTCGGGCTGGCCCGGGAAGCCTACCAGCTAGGAACCACCGCTAAGCCGTCTTGTAGTCGATCCCTGGTCGCCGTGCCTGCACCGAGAGTTTTATGACACATTACACGAGTATATATCCCGTCAAGTCCTTGCTCTGCAAATCGTTCATTCCCTCTGGGTCTAAGACGCCGGGAAGGCCGGGGCGGGTTCCCTTCACGGCGGCGGGACAAAGCGTACCCGGACGGTATCCCCCGGGTACACCCTCACGCCGGGGGCGGGCTCCTGCTCCCGGGCGAACCCTCTGCCCTCGGCTTGCAACCTCAACCCGAGGCGGGAGAGGATGGTCCCGGCCTCGGTGATGGTCTTGCCGGTCAGCCGCGGTACCGTCACCGCACCGGCGGGCGCGGCACCTCCCTGGTTCCGGTGTAGGACCACCGTGGTGCCCCTCGGCACCTCGGCTCCGGCTACCGGAAACTGCCCTACTACCACCGGCCCCTCGCCCAGGGGCCTAGCGGCCAGCCCCGCCCGTTCCATGACCGAGACGGCCTCGCCCACCACCAGGTGCTGCACATCGGGGATGCGTACCCGGGGGGCGGGAGCCGCCGGACTGGGTACCACCGTAGGAGGGACATCCAGGTAGCGCAAGATGTCTCGCACCATGGCGGCGAAGGCCGGGGCCGCCACCCGGCCGCCGAAGTACGGGCCTACCGGCTCGTTAACCATCACCAGTCCGGCCAGCCGGGGGCGGTCGGCCGGGGCAAACCCGACAAACGACGCGATGTACCGCCCGCGCACCAGCACCCCGTCGATTACTTTCTGCGAGGTACCGGTCTTGCCCGCCACCTCGTACCCGTCGACGGCGGCCAGTAACCCGGTGCCCCCTTTCACCACTAACTCCATGCCCCGCCGGATCTCCGCGGCGGTAGACTCGGATACGGCCCGCCGGACGGGCCGGGGCTGGATCACCTGCACCTGGCTGCCATCGTGGCTCCGGATCTCCTGGACCAGGTAAGGCGTCATGAGCACGCCGCCGTTGGCCAGGGCGGCGGTGGCGGTAAGCAGCTGCAGCGGGGTAACGGTGAGCGTCTGGCCGAAGGCCATCACGGCCAGGTCAACTTGCTTGATGCGGCTGGGTGGTACGGTCATACCGGCGGCCTCACCCGGCAGATCGATCCCGGTTCGGCCGGTCAGCCCGAAGGCCACCAAGTTGTTATGAAAGTTGGTGGCCCCCATGCGCATGCCCAAGTTAGCGAAGGCGACGTTACACGAGTACTTGATGCTCTCCAGAAGATCCAAACTGCCGTGGGTACGGTGGCAATTGATGGTCCAGCCGCCGGTGATGATGCTCCCGGCGCAGTAGAAGCGATCTTGCACCCGGGCAAGCCCCAGCTCCAGCGCGCCCGCGGCCACCAGGGGTTTGAGGGTGGAGCCCGGCGGGAAGGCGTCCACCACCGCCAGATTGCGGCGATGGGTGGGCGGATATTCCGGAAAGCGGTTGGGGTTGTAGTCGGGACGGTTGGCCAGCGCCAGGATCTGGCCGGTGGCCGGGTCCATGAAGATGGCCATAGCCGACTGGGCCTGGGTGGTGGTTATCAGCGCATCCAGCTCGCGTTCAACGATGTGCTGGATGGTCTCATCTATGGTCAACACTAGCGACTTGCCGTCCACCGCAGGTACGTAGCGGTGAATGGCATGGGTCAGCGCCCGGCCGCGCGCGTCCACTTCCTGAACGATACGCCCGGGCGTCCCGCGCAACTCCCGGTCGTAGACCAGCTCGAGGCCCTCCAAGCCTTGGCTGTCTACGCCGGCAATGCCGATGACGTGGGAAGCCAGGTTGTCCCGGAGGTAGAAGCGCCGGCTTTCCTGGGCAAATCCCACCCCGGTCAGGTTGAGCTCGCGTAGCCGGCGGGCCTGGGCCTCCTCCACCCCACGCCTTACCCACTCAAACGAGGAGACCCGTGTGATCCGGCGCAAGACCTCACCGGGATGCAGTTCCAGGACCAGGGCCAGGGTCTGGGCAGTCTGTTCCGGGTTCACCACCAGGTTGGGGTGGACGTAGACCGAAGCCACATCCAGGCTAACGGCCAGCTCACGGCCGCGACGGTCGTAGATCACTCCACGGCGCGGCGCTACCGGCACATCGCGCGTGCGTAATTCCAGGGCCCGGGCCTGCAGCTCCGCGCCCCAGACCAGCTGGATGTGCCCCAGGCGGAGCACCAGTGCAGCGAAGCAACCTACCAACACATACATGAGCGCGAGGGCGCGCCGGCGGGTGGTGATGCCCGGGGCCTTATCCATGGGTTCTATCCTCTCTGCATGGATCACCTACCGCTACCCTTGCGGAAGCTACCTGCCGGGACCCGCCTGGACCGGCCGTCCCACCACCGCCCGGGCAATCAGGGCGCGCACGCGCGAGGCCAGGGTCTCCCAGGGTCCTGCATCTTCGGGCTGCCAGAGGTCCGGGCCGGCCAAGACTAAGGGCCTGGCCTCCTCGACGGGTAGGAGTCTCACCTGGGCGGGTTCCCGCATGCCCAACTGCTCCCGGGCGATGCGATCGATGCGCTCCAGGGACTCCAGAGCGGCCAGTTGCATCTCCAGCCCAGAGACTTCCTGCTGGAGAAGGCTGAGTCGGGCGCGCAATGACGCCATCTCGTAGCTGGCGGCCATGGTGTTGGCGGGCAGTGCTACCAGTGCCAGCCCCATCAGGGCGCATCCGGCCAAGAGCAGGATGGCCACGTACTCCGGATGCCGGCTCCAGATGGTGCCGGCGCGAGCGCTCGACCGGGCCCGGCGCCTCCTGACCTGGGTCCGGCGATGGTACGCCGGTAGCCTAGCCACCATCATGTTATTGGCCCTCCTTACGGCCTAGAACCCGCCAACTTCTCAACGGCCCGCAGCCTCACGCTGCGAGAACGCGGGTTGCCTTCGATCTCCTCCTGGCCGGGCCGGCGCGCCCGGGGGGTAAGGATGGTCACGTCCGCCCTAGCTCCACAGGCACACGCAGGCAGGCCCGGCGGGCAGGCGCAGGCACCGGCCCGCTGCCGGAACACGTGCTTGACGGCGCGATCCTCCAGGGAGTGAAAGGCGAGGATACACGCGCGGCCGCCGGGTACCAGGGCGTCGATGCCGTCATGTATGACATTTTCCAGTCCGGACAGCTCCTGGTTGACGGCGATGCGCAACGCCTGGAAAGTCCGCCGTGCCGGATGCGGCCCGTCCCGTCGGGCCCGGGCGGGTATGGCCGCCTTGATGGCCTCGACCAGGTCCACGGTGGTCTCCAGTGGACCCTCCTGCCGGCGTGCCACCAGCTGCCGGGCGATGCGGCGCGCCCACCTTTCCTCCCCGAAAGTGGCGATCAGGTGTGCCAATTCCTGCTCGGTGGCGCTGTTGACCAGCCCTGCGGCGGTCATGGGCTCTCTCACATCCATCCGCATGTCCAGCGGAGCCGGATGCTGGTAGGAGAAACCGCGCTCCGGACTGTCCAGTTGATGAGAGGACACCCCCAAATCCAGGAGGAACCCGGCGATACCGTCGATACCTAATCCCGCCAGGACCTCCGTTAGATCTCGATAGTCCGCATGGATCAGCGTTACCCGGGACCCGAACCGGTACAAGCGCCGGCGGCTGGCGGCAATGGCCGAGGCATCCCTATCCAGGGCCACCAGGCACAGACCGGGGCCCTCCTCCAGCAGGGCCTCGGCGTGGCCCCCGCCTCCCACCGTTCCGTCTACGAAGATGCCGCCCCGTTCGGGTTTCAGGTGGGCCAGAACTTCCCGAAGCATCACTGGAATGTGATACTCGCTCAACCTGCATCGCCCGCCGCCTTGACCTTGTTCCGGCCCATGGACTCGGCCAGTGACTCGTAATTGCCCATGGCCTGCTCTTCATATTCCCGCCAGCGCTGCCGGTCCCAAATCTCCAGCCGATCCTGCTGGCCGACGACCGCACATTCCTTCTCCCTAGACAATCCGGCATGGTCCATGAGATAATTGGGAATCAAGACTCGCCCCTGGCGATCTAACTGGCAGTCGACGGCACCGGCAAGAAAGACCCTGGTAAAAGCGCGAGCTTGCGCACTGGCGAACGGTTCGTGGGGGAGTTGGCCCACCACTACATCCCACTGGCGGAAGGTGTAGGCAAAGAGGCACCCCTCCAGGCCACGCGTAAGCACAAACCACGGAGAGAACAGCTCCCGGAACCGGGAAGGCATGATTAGGCGGCCTTTTTCGTCGAGCGTGTGATAATACGTGCCTTTGAGCACTCCCGGTCGTGCTCCCTTCTGACCCACAATCACCCATTCAGAGGGGTCCTTCGCCGGAGTTTTGCAAACTCCTGCCCCACTTACGTCCGCTGTCAAAAAAACTTGGAAATTGTGTCCTGCTCACCCGGCCCGGTGACTCCAGCTAGGGATGCGTGAGCCAGGAGATGCCAACCTGCGGCAGCGCCATACTCTTGGCCTAACGTGGTTGGACCGACCATGGTCCAGCTTCCGCCCAGGCTTGGGCACGGTTTGATGACAACTGGGGAAGGGGCGGTGGCGACGCCGGGCAGCCGGCGGGGCGCTGGGGGAGGTCCGGCCGGGGCCGGATGCAGGCCGGCGCTGCACTATTGCCCTTCGGCCGGAGAGGGGACCGGCCGGTGACGGTCTGGGGTCAACCACGCCAGCACATCGAGGCCTAGCGCCGCCGGCGGCATTAGGCCTCGACCTTTGAGTCCCACCCGCCCGGGGTGGTGTCGAACTGTGGGGCGGGAACCGGCTCCAGCCGGATAGGCCATAGTCGGCAGCCACCGGCAACATGGGGCGGACCCCACTGCGGCCGGACCGCCCGGCGGGCGTGCTCCGGTCGTCGATCCGGGCACCGGTGCCTCGCCCTCTCCCCGGCGGCGACCGGGTTGGCCATCATGCCATGGCGTGAGCTGCCACTCCTGCCCGTCCGCTCATCCCGCGGTCACGGGTACAGCTCTCTGGCCAACTCGCCTAGGCCGGCCCGCTCAACCCGGTCCCGTGGGGCCCGGAAAGTCACCTGTACCACGCCTGGAAGCCGGCCGATCTCGATGGCACCGGCGATGGTGGCGCGGTTCCTCACCTCGGCCACTTCCAGCTCGAGCAGGGACGCCGCCCGCTCCAGGCCGTTGGCCGTAGCGGCGTTGAGGTCCACCCCGGTGCCGATGACGGAGATGGGTACGGAGTCCTCGATGCTTCCAGCTCCCACCCGCCGGGCCACCGCCTCCAGCTCCCGTCGCTCAACGGAAGTGAGGGGCCGCGCCAGGTAGGGCAGGTCTTCCGGGACCGGGAACAGCACGGGACCATCGATGTCCAGCCCTTTGATGACCCGCACCTCCAGGGTGACCCGGCCGGATACGTCGGCGGTATGTCCGGCCACTTCGCCATCACCCTGCAGGGCATGCATGTCTCCGGCATACACGCCTCCCCCCGGCACTTTGACCGGGCAGACCAGGATGGCTCCCGCCCGCACCGCATCCACGTCCAGGTGACCGTCGGTCCGGTGCACCAGCTGCTCGGCGCGGAGGGCGAACTCGTGGGGGGCCCCCACCAGGAAGGCGCCAAAATCGCCTGCGTTGTGCGAGTCGGGCATGGTCACCGCCGGCGTAGTGCCCAGTTGCCCCAAGAACGGTCGTAGCCGGGTGCCCAGACCGGCCAGCTGGCTCGGACCGAACAGCAGGATGGGGTTCTGCACCGAACCTTCAGGCACGGCCGCCCAGTAGCGCGCTTGGGCCGCCACGGCCTCGGCCTCCCCGGGTCCCAGGGTCAGCCCGACTCGCCGCCTGGGGTCGAACACCATGGTGTACCCGTGGGTAAGCCGGAAGGGCGAGGCCTCCGCGCCACAGCCGGCGCAGAGCACTGCACCCGGTCCGGTTCCCGCTACCCGGGTAGCCGGGTACAGCGTGCCGCATGACCCGCAGCGAGCGGCCACGTAGGGATCGCCGAGAAAGCGCCCGGCCACCGGGGCATCGGTGCCAGAGGCAGCCGCGCCGGAAACCACCGCCAGCTCCTGCACCAGCAGGGCAATGGCATCGCCCACCTGCGCTCCCTCCACGGCCACGGGCTGGGTGACCTCATGCCCGCCCCGCAAGGCCGGGGTGATCATGGGCCCCCAGCACCCGGGGGCGGTCAAGGCCACGATGCACCCTCCATCCCGGACCGGTCCCAGCATGGGCCCGTCCGGCCGCAATACTCCATCGGTAAAAGTGTCCACAAACACCGTCTGGCGTGCCATGAACTCGCCTGGTCTCACTGCCATGAACTAGCACCGCCGGCCTCCCCTGACCAGGCTTCGACTCCTCTCTGCATGGGATTGGCCCGCTCCCGCGGGCACACTGCGGGAAGACCTGGCATGTTCCGCCCGGGCGGGGCTCGCCGCCGCGGCGGACCCCTTCTCCCGGCCGGCAACCCTCCGGCCGCCCGGCCTGGGAGACCGCCGCCACCTATCCGGCATACCTTGGGGTAGATTCCGGCCACGGAAAGGACGGGAAACCTGTCCACACCAGATGCCACAGCCGTAGCCCTACCCCCGGGGAGGGCATTCACCCCCCTCCGCCACCACCGCCGTGTTCCGGCTTCCCCTACGCCGGGCGTGCCGGCGACAGCCTCTTCCTCGATCGGGCGCCGGTACGGCCGCACCGTAGCCCAGCTCTTGGCTGCCAACCCCCAGTGCGCCGAAGCCACTGTCATCTGCGTCCCCCGCTGCCTTGGGGTCCTGCCGCCGGCCGCACCGGCCCGGATCATTAGGATGATGGAGATTATCATCCGGGCGCCGTGTCCCTGCCCGGCCCGCCCAGAGCGGCAGCATCGTGGTGGCTGACATGATGCCATGGTGGCAGGCCCGG
>DMHJ01000252.1:11559-14129 GCA_003449495.1 Clostridiales bacterium UBA8153 | reverse complement strand
GCAGGCCCGGTGCAAGCGAGGGGCTCTCTGCCATGCGCACCGGGAGCGCGCTGGACCGCCCCTCCGCAGGAGGAGCCTGGCTCACGCCCCCATCCTGCCCTCCTTCAGCTCAGTTCCCTCAGCAACCCCGCCGGCTACCCCGACGGTACCGCGGGTTTACCGCCAGCAGACCGGTCATCCAAGACCGGGCACCGGCCGTGCAGGCTGCGGGCCGCTCCCGGGCGACGGACCGCCCGGCCGGCGTCACACCTCCACCCCTAACTGCCACGCCAGGAAACTCCAAACGTCGGCCTGCTCCTGGATAACCCGGGTCACCGGTTTCCCTGCCCCGTGTCCGGCCTGGGACTCAAGACGCAATAGCACCGGCCGGCCTGGCCAAGATGCCGCCTGCAAGAGGGCGGCCATCTTGCGCGCGTGCATGGGGTCTACGCGACTGTCCGCGGCGGCAGTATGCAAGAGCACCGCCGGATACGCCTCTCCCCGGACCACCCGGTGATACGGGGAGTATGCGTGTAGCCACTGGAACTGCTCCGGGTCGTCGGGCGAACCATACTCGGGGATCCAGAGGGCGCCGATGAGAAAACGGTGATAGCGGATCATGTCCAAGAGCGGCACGCCGCAGGCTACGGCCCGGAAGCCGCCCGGTCTCTGAGTCAAGGCCGCTCCCACCAGGAGACCGCCGTTGCTTCCCCCGGCGATGCCCAGACGCTGCGGGCAGGTGTAGCCGGCTTCCACCAGATAATCGGCGGCCGCCAGGAAATCGTCGAAGACATTCTGCTTGTTCTGGAGCATGCCGGCCCGGTGCCAGTCCTCCCCATACTCGCTGCCGCCCCGCAGGTTGGCGATGGCGTACACCCCGCCGGCCTGGAGCCAGGGGAGCACCGCGGCCCGGAACTCGGGCGTGCGGGCGATATTGAACCCACCGTAACCGGTCAGCACCGTGGGACGGCAACCATCCGGTACCAGACCGGCTGGATGCAGGATGAACATGGGTACCCGGGTGCCATCCCGGGAGCTGTAGAACACCTGGCGCACCACGAAAGTCTCGCCGTCACCGCTCGTCTCCCCCATCGTCTCCGGAACCACCCGGCCGGTGGCCACTTCCAGGCAGTAGATGGAGGGTGGCCTGGAAAAGGAGGTGAAGGTAAAGAAGCCCACTAACCCGCCGGACTCCCCCTGCACCCGGTAGCTGGTACCCAGCTCGGGCAGCGGCACCTCGCCGGTGAGGGTACCGTCCATTTGGTGCAGGAACAGCCGGGACGAGGCATCCTGCATGGCCGTGACGACCAGCTTCCCCCCCACTACGGCGAAGGACTCGAGAATCCGGTCTGACGCCGGTATCAGCTCTTTCCATTCCTCCGTCCCGGGCCTGAGCGGGTCGACGGCCACCAGCCGGTAGGTGGGCGCCCGGTAGTTGGTGAGCAGGTAGAGGGCATCCCCCACCATCTCCCCGTGGGATAGGGCATCCAGACCCTCTGCCACCGCCACCCAAGGGGCGCCGGCTGCCTCCTCTGAGCGCAGGAAGAGCTCGGACCTCCGCCATCCCTCGTAACAGGTGATCAGCAGGTAGCGGCCGTCGTCGGACACCTGTACCTGTCGCATTTCGCGCATGGGGCGGCCCTCTCCGAACACCACCGGGTCCGTAGCCGGATCGGTGCCGAGGACGTGGTACCGCACTCGATTGTGGTAGTTCTCTTCGCCCGCGGGCACCTCCCCGGGGTACGGGTAGCGGGTGTAGTAGAAGCCTAAGCCGTCTTTCTTCCAGGCCACGCTGGAATAGCGGGCCCGGGCGATCTTTTCGGGCAGGTGCATGCCCTGTTCCAGGTCGAGCACATGCAAGGTGCTCCACTCATCGCCGTCCCGGGAGTAACCGTAGGCCAGGTACCGGCCGCCGGCGGAAAGGAACCACCAGTCCAGCGCCACCAGGCCTTCTGCGTCCGCGGCATTGGGGTCCAACACCACCCGCTCGCTCCCGGTCTGCAGGTTACGCAGAATGAGCTGGGCCTGGTTCTGCCCCGGAAGGCGACGGAGGAAGAACAGCAGGTCTCCCCGCACTTGCGGGCTACCCAAGGTGGTATGGGCAAACGCCAGCTCGAGGCGACGCAGAAACCAGGGGCGCTGGGGCAGACTGCCCAGCACCGAGCGGGTATAGGCGTTCTGCTTGTCGGTCCAGGCCAGCGTTTCCTCGCTGGACCCGTCTTCCAACCAGCGGTAGTGGTCGACGATGGTGGTGCCGTGGAGTACCTCGGTCACCGGTCTTACCGCGGTAGGGGGCGGTTGCATGCGGCTTCACCTCATCTAGCTGTGGGCAGGCCAATCCCGGTTAGTCTTCGTCGGAGGGCGGCAGGAACCCTTTCCCGGGAACCGGCGCCGGGAGAAGCGACGGGACTTCCCCCCTAGTACCGCGATGCCTGCTCCCTCTCTCCTTGCCAGTAGTGGGCAAACCATCGCTCGTACCGGTCCACCCGGTATGGGGCCGTTTGAGGGCGTGAGCTTCACCGGGATAGCGGACCAGGACGGCCAGGCTGCCCAGACGCCGGAGGGCGGTAAACGGCCGCTCGGCCTGCTCC
>DMHJ01000252.1:0-11200 GCA_003449495.1 Clostridiales bacterium UBA8153 | reverse complement strand
CTGCTCCGCCGTGGAGAAAGCGCACCGGGGTGGTCACGGCAGTCACCCCGGCGAGGGACGAGTGGCTGAAGAGTTTCTCCGGCGTATCCCCTGGGGTTCCCGGTCGCTGGAACTCACCGAAGCGTAAGCCGATGTCACGGGTAGTGGGGCCCGGCACCCCGCACCAGCCGGGAGAGCGCGCCATTCCCCACCTCCACCTGCGCCATAAACCCCGCTCCTCACCATTCGCGACTCCTCGGTCACCGCCTGCCCTGAGCTAGGCGAAATGCACGGAAGGGATACTTTCCAGGCAGGCATTTTGCCCATCATGGCGAACTGTTGCCGGGTAACCGTTCCGGTAAGGAGGAAGGCCCCGTGGACCGGTGGGAAAAGCTGCGGCATCAGGTGGAGGAAATCACCTCAAGCGTGCCGGGAACCATAGGCGTGGCGGTGAAGGACCTAGCCACCGCCGAGGAGTTCCACTATCAGGCCGACCAGCTGTACCCTTTAGCCAGCGTGTTCAAGATCCCCATCCTGGTGGAGCTCTACCGCCAATCCGGCCTGGGCCTGGTGAACCTGGATGAGAGGTACACCTTGACGGCCGGCATCAAGAGCCTCGGCTCCGGAGTGCTGCGGGATTTTCGCCCGGGGGCTACTATGACCCTGTGGGACTATGCCCTGCTCATGATCATCATCAGCGATAACACCGCCACCGACCTGGTCGCCGGAGTGGTGGGCATTCACCATGTCGACCCCACTCTCCGCCGCCTGGGCCTGGAAAGGACTTCGGTGACCAAGGACTGCTACCACTTGCTGTGCGACATGGCCGGGATCGACCCGGCCCTGCCCCGGGAGCAAGGATTGGCCTTGGCCAGGACCAAGCTGATGGAGCGATCCGAGTCCGAGCTCTATCCCGAGCCTACCCACAACTTCTCCACTCCCCGGGAGATGAACCGGCTCCTGGGGCAGCTTGTGGAACCGGGAGGGATGCGCTCCACCGCTGGCGAGCTGTTGCTCGGTCCCCCGGAGCAGGCCGGGGTCATGGACATCCTGCTGCGGCAGCAGTTGAAACAGCGGCTGCCCTACCTGTTGCCCCGCCCAGTACCGGTGGCCCACAAGACGGGAAGCTTGCCGGGGGTGTTCAACGACTGCGGCATCGTGTTCCGGGACCGCGAGGCCAAGCAGCCGGCCTACCTGATCTCCCTCATGAGCAAAGGCGTATCCGCGGCGCTGGAAGGACCGCTGGTCTTGGCCAGGGTCAGCCGGGCGGTATACGATGCCCTTTTGACCTGACCCGCCACTCATCACGCATCTGCAGAATGGAAAGGGGTTGGACCGTGAGTGACTTGAAGAACCTGGTGGTGCAGGATGTCGAAGCGTTGCGCCTCCGGCTCACCGAGCTGTCGCGCCGCATGTACCACGAACCCGAGCTGGGACTGCAGGAGTACCGGGCCTCCGCCGCGCTCACGGGCATGCTGGCTGAAGCCGGGTTTATGGTGGAAAGGGGCACGGCCGGCATGCCCACGGCCTTCCGCGCCCGGCTGAGCGGCAGCAGGCCCGGGCCTCGCGTGGCCTTGCTGGCCGAGTACGACGCCCTCCCCGGCATCGGGCACGGGTGCGGGCACAACATCATCGGTACCGCCGCCGTGGGCGCCGCCGTGGCGCTGGCCCGCTTCATACCGGAGCTGGACGGCGAGCTCGTAGTCCTGGGCACCCCCGCCGAGGAAGGAGCGGTGGACAATGCCGGCGGCAAAGTGGTCATGGTGGAGGCCGGTGTGTTCAACGATGTGGATGCCGCCATCATGGTGCACCCGTCCTCCCGCACCACGGCGGGAGGTATCTCCAATGCCCGGGTGGCCCTGGAGATGAGGTTTTACGGCAAATCGGCCCACGCCGCCGGAGCCCCGCATGAGGGCATCAATGCCCTGGACGCCGCCATCCAGACTTTCAACGGCTGGAACGCCTTGCGCCAGCACGTCAAGGGTGACGTCCGCATCCACGGCGTGATCACCAAGGGCGGCATGTCCCCCAACATCGTACCGGACTACGCCGAAGTCCGCATGTACGTGCGGGCCCAAGACACCACCTACCTGAAGGAAGTCGAAGGGAAAGTCAGAAAGTGCGCGGAGGGCGCGGCTATGGCCACCGGCGCCCGGGTGGAGTTCCGGTACACGGCCCACACTTACGCCAACATGCGCAATAACCGGGTGCTGTCCCAGGCCTTCATGGCCAACCTGGAGCAGCTGAACGTGCCCATCACGCCCGGGGAAAGCACCTCCGGCGGCTCCACGGATATGGGCAATGTCAGCCAGGTAGTTCCGGCCATCCACCCGTACATCGCCATGTGTCCCCCGGGCGTGGCTTCGCACAGCCGGGAGTTCGCCGATGCCACCGTCACTCCCGAGGGCGAAGCGGCCTTGATGAACGCCGCCAAGGCCCTGGCCATGACGGCCATCGACTTGTTCACCACCTCCCAGCTGGTAGAGAACGCCAAGAAGGAGTTTGCCGGCGCTTAGCCGCCGGGTTGCCGGGGAAGGGGCCTGTCGCCCCTTCCTCTTCTCCTGGCAGCCTTCCACCGGGCGATTCCTCACCCGGTGCGGCGAAGGGCCCCGCATCGCCGCCCGCTCTCCGGCCTTCCACTGGATGAGCAGCATCAATCCCCCTGAGCACTCCTGCGCCGCCGCGTTGACCCCGGCCGGGCGCCACCTTACCGTATCTGGAGTGGGGCCGGGAAAATCACTGGGCATGATAGCTTATCGTGGAAACACGGCGCAACCAGTGGCTGGAGGCCGCAATGGGGGCAGGCATCGCCCCTGGCGGCCCAAAGTTGCCGGAACTTCGACTTGACCGTAGGCCACAACTCCGATATGGATATAGCTAGCAGTTAGCACTCAACACATGAGAGTGCTAACCGCCTGCCCGGGAGCTGCCGTATCAAAGTGCCAATAGTAGCTGACCTAAATCAGGAGGTGTGACTATGAGCATGATGCGTCGGGACCCTTTTAGTGAGTTGACCTCCCTAAGGGATGCCTTGGACCGGCTGTTCGATGAAAGCTTC
This sequence comes from Clostridiales bacterium UBA8153, assembly GCA_003449495.1. GTDB lineage: Bacteria > Bacillota > Sulfobacillia > UBA8153 > UBA8153 > UBA8153. The sequence goes on along the minus strand of DMHJ01000252.1, from coordinate 8,163 downwards.
ATCCGGCCGGCAAGACGCCCCGGTGCCGTTGCACCGCCCATGGACATCTACCAGGAACAGGGGAATCTCGTGGTTAAAGTACCTTTGCCCGGTGCCAAGCCTGAGGACATCGAGGTGAGCATCACCGGCGACCGCTTGACCGTCCACGGGGAGATCAGGCACGAGAAAGAGGTCAAGGAGCAGAGCGTGATCTGCCGTGAGTGCAGCTACGGCGCTTTCAGCCGCTCGGTGACTCTGCCCGGCCGGGTCGACAGCGCCCGGGCGGACGCCACCTACAAGGACGGGATGCTGGCTCTCACCCTGCCCCTGCTTGGGGAGGAGAAGCGGAAGACCATCAAGATCCAGGCCAAGTAGGGCGGGCGGACGAACGTGACCGGAACCTTCCCGTTACCCATGACCAACAGGTATTTCCAAGGAGGAAACGAAAAATGAGCATCTCCCGCTGGGAACCGTTTGGACAGTTGGTCAGCTTGCGCGATGCCATGAACCGGCTGTTCGAAGAATCGTACCTGCGTCCGGGCTTAGAGCGGGTCACTCGTGGGGGCGAGCAGGTCGCCGCCCTGCCGGTGGACGTCTATGAGACGGCCAATGCGTTGGTGGTCATGGCCAGTATCCCCGGCGTCGACCCGGGCAGCATCGAGATTACCCTGGAAAGCGATACCCTATCCATCCGGGGCGAGAGCAAGCCTGCCCCGGCCGATGGCAGTTACCTACTGCAGGAGCGGCGCTTCGGCCCCTTCCTGCGCCAGCTGCAGATCAACATCCCGGTGCAGGCCGACCAGGCGGAGGCTGCGTTTGACCGGGGAGTGTTGACCCTGACCATACCCAAGTCCGAAGAGGTAAGGCCGAAGACGATCAAAGTGAAGACCGGATAGTGGACTGGCATCCCTCGCTCACGGGAGAAGGGCGGCAGGCCGCCCTTCTCCTCCCGAGCACCGGTCCCGGGCCATGCTCGCCGGGCGGTAGCCGGCACGCCGGCGCGGTGTGGATGCTGAGCGGAGGTGGCGGCATAGTCCGGTGACGCAACGGACGGCCAGGGCGGAGGGGCCACGACCCCCAGGCTTGACCCACGCGCATGTGTAGCATGGCGAAAGGCTGGGATGCGTGCAAGAACCCGAAAGGAAAAGGGCCTGCTCAGCCCCTAGCTGCCGGGTAGACGCCGGCCTCGGTCACCACGAAGGTCACCCGGTGGTCGTGCCCGGCCAGCGGGACAGCATCGACCAGCTGCAGCTCGAAGGCCAACCCTAGGCTGATTGCGCCGGCAGGCAAGGACGTCAAGAACCGGTCGTAGTACCCTCCTCCGTAACCCAGCCGTCCTCCCTCCCGGGTGAAGGCCACACCGGGAACGCATACCAGCTCCACCTCGCCGGCGGGCACGCGGCGACAGCGGGCAGGTACCGGTTCCAGGATGCCGTAGGCGCCGGGGGCGAGCTGGCCCGCCTCCTCCACCGCATACAGCTCCAGTGACTTCTCCCCGGGGGCGCAGCGCGGCAGTACTACCCGTTTCGCCGCCGCCCGGGAGGCCAGGATAATGCCGGCCGTATCCACTTCGCGCCGGAAGGCCGCATAGGCCATGACCGTACCGGCCGGCAGGTAGCCGGGGTGCGCCAGCACGCAGCCGGTAATGGCATCGCTCCACTGCCGGTGCAGGGCGGCGGGTACCGCTTCCCGCAGCTGCAGCACCCGCTGGCGCAGTAGGGCCTTGCTAGCCATCAACGACCTCGGAGAAAAAGATCACCGTTACCGGGGTTTCCCGGGTGACCTTCTGCCCGTAGACGCCCGCCAGAAACTCCGCAGCGTCCGACGGGTCCTGCATCTCCGGATCCTCGGCCGCCAGGTCGGCTTCGGTTAGCTCCCCCACCGTCTTGCACACCACCTCGTCGAGGACGGCGGTGAAGATGCGCTTGCGCGGCTGGAAGCGGTCCCCGTAGGTGATCCAGACCAAGTCTCCCTCTTCATACTTGTCCCGCTTGTCGCCCAAGCGAATGGTGCAGCACTTGTTTCTCACCATCAGGTTGGCATGGTACACCGAGGGGTGGAAATTGAGCGCCTTCACGTTACTCCACCTCCCCTCGCCCCGCCAAGGTCGCCGCGGCTTTCCTCCACCAGCTCCAACAGGACCCCGCAGGTGCTGCGCGGGTGGACGAATGCTACCTTGGTCCCGTGGGCTCCTTCCCGGGGCCTCTCATCGATGAGCCTGAGTCCCGCCCGGCGCGCCCCTGCCAGCGCGGCTTCCAGATCCTCTACGGCCAGGGCCAGGTGGTGCACGCCCTCACCCCGGGAAGAGAGGAACCTGCCTACGGGTCCCTCCGGCGCGGTGGTCTCCAGGAGCTCCACCCGGCTCTCGCCCACCGGTAGCATCACCAGCTTCACCTGCTGGGCCGGGACTTCCTCCACCGGTGAAGGGACCAGCCCCAATCCCTCGCCATACACGCGCACCGCCGCTTCCAGAGAATGCACGGCGATGCCGATGTGATGGATTCTCGCTACCACGCTGGACGCACCTCCCGGCAGATAAAGTCGACGACATCCGCGGTAGGCGTACCCGGGCCAAAGACCCGCCGCACGCCCGCGGCTTCCAGTTGGGGGATGTCCTGGTGGGGGATGACTCCCCCGGCCACCACCAGCACTCGCTCTAGACCGCGCTCCCGCAAAGCCCGCACCACCGCCGGCAACAGGTGCCCGTGGGCGCCGGAAAGGCTGGAGAGGCCCACCACGTCCACGTCTTCCTGCAGCGCTGCCTCGGCAATCTGCTCCGGACTCTGCCTCAACCCGGTGTACACGACTTCCATGCCCGCGTCGCGCAACGCCCTCGCCACTACCAGTACGCCCCGGTCGTGGCCGTCCAGGCCCGGTTTGGCCAGGAGCACCTTGATTTTCCGATCCATGTCCGGGCTCCTCCTAGACTGACGGCTGCCGGTACTCACCGAATACCGACCTGAGCACGTCGCACAGCTCGCCCAGCGTAGCCTGGGCCTTAACCGCTTCGAGAAAGCGGGGCACCAGGTTGTCCCGGCCCGCCGCCGCCCGGCGCACTTCCTCCAGGCACCGCTCCACCCGGGCCGTGTCCCGCTCCCGGCGCCGGCGCTCCAGGCGCGCCCGTTGCCGCGCCTCGACGCCCGCTTCCACCTGCCAGAGGTCGGCGGGAGGTTCCTCAGGCGTGGCGAAGGCGTTGATGCCCACCAGCTTCCGGTCACCCGCCTCCAGGCTTCGCTGGTAGGCGTAGGCGCTTTCCTGGATCTCCCGCTGCATGTACCCGACCTCAATGGCGGCCGGAGCGCCCCCCATGGTTTCGATGCGCTGGATGTACTCCCGGGCCTGCGCTTCGATGGCATCGGTCAACTCCTCCACCCAGTAGGCGCCGCCCAGGGGATCGATGGATGCCGTCACCCCGCTCTCGCAGGCGATGATCTGCTGGGTGCGCAGCGCCAGGCGCGCCGACGCCTCGCTGGGCAGGGACAGGGCCTCGTCCCGGGCATTGGTATGGAGCGACTGGGTCCCTCCCAGCACGGCCGCCAAAGCCTGCAAGGTCACGCGCACCACGTTGTTATCGGGCTGCTGAGCCGTGAGCGTGGAACCGGCGGTCTGGGTGTGAAAGCGCAGCGTCCAAGCTCTGGGGTTGGTGGCCCCCAGCTCTTCCCGCATCAGGCGGGCCCAGAGCCGGCGCGCCGCCCGGAACTTGGCCACTTCCTCGAAGAAGTCCGTGTGGGAACTGAAAAAGAAGGAGAGCCGCGGACCAAACTTGTTCACGTCCAGCCCCTTGGCCGTGGCCGCCCGCACGTAGGATACGGCATTGGCCAGCGTGAAGGCTACCTCCTGGATGGCGGTGGAGCCGGCCTCCCGGATGTGGTATCCAGAGATGGAGATGGTGTTCCACTGTGGCAACTGGTGGTAGCAGTACTCAAATACGTCGGTGACCAACCGCATGGAGGGACCGGGCGGGAAGATGTAGGTACCGCGCGCCGCGTATTCCTTGAGGATGTCGTTCTGGATGGTGCCCTCCAGCTTGTCCAGGGGCACGCCTTGCCGCTCGGCCACCGCCACGTACATGGCCAAGATGATGGCCGCCGGGGCGTTGATGGTCATGGAAGTGCTCACCCGGTCCAGGGGAATACCGGCAAAAAGCAGTTCCATGTCATCCAACGAGTCGATAGCCACGCCCACCCGCCCAACTTCCCCGCAGGCCAGAGGGTGGTCTGAATCGTAACCGACCTGGGTGGGCAGGTCAAAGGCCACGCTGAGCCCGGACTGGCCCTGGTCGAGCAGGAACCGGTAGCGACGGTTGGACTCTTCCGCTGAGGCAAATCCCGCATACTGCCGCATAGTCCAAAGACGGCCGCGGTACATAGTGGGATGGACGCCCCGGGTGAATGGATACTCGCCGGGGAACCCCAGTCCCTCGAGATACTCCCGCTGTCCCTCCCGGTCCGGTGCATAGAGCCGGGCCACGGGTAGACCCGATGCCGTGCGGAACGCGGGTCTGATTTCGGGGGAATTGGCCATCAGGGGCGCAAGCACTTTCTGCTCCCAGCGCTCGCGCGCTTCGGCCACGCGGCGCCGTTCCGTCTCTTCCATGTCGTCGCCCCCCCAGGACAAGCGGGCTCCGCCGCCATGGCCGCTTTACCGGGGCCGGGCTCCCCGGTTCCGAGCACGACAACGCATGGCCGGGCGGACTGGTGACTGAACCTGGACACCGGTCTCCGAAACTTACCCGGCCGGGATACCGTCCTAGCCGGCGTTCGGTGCCTGCTTCCACGCCCGCTACCCGCCCGGCCGGGTCTTACCCAGGCTCCACCGGCGGCGGCTTGACCAGCTGGCCGGGACCCGCCTCAGCTGGGGTCCTCCTCAACCACGGTCATGGCCAGGTCAGGACACCGGTACTCGCAGAGGCGACAACCGGAACAAGCTTCCTCGCGAACCACCATCGCCTTGCCGCCGGCCTCCACCTCCAGTACCTGCCGGGGGCAAAAGGCCGCGCAAATGCCGCACGCCTTGCACCACGCCGGATTCGGCAATACTTTCCAGACCTTCGCGGTCCGGGCCAACCGGATCCCCCCCTCCGGGCCGGACGCTCCGCACGATTGTAGCAACACCGGCTCCGCCGTCCCTTCTGGCCCGCAGCCAAGACGCCGGCAGCCGGCCTATTCCCGGTCCTCCCTCACCACCGCGGCGATGCCGCCCTTCTGTACCTCCACCTCGACCTTTTCGGCAACGCGCACCAGCACGGTCTCGTCTTTCAGCTTGGTGACCACGCCGTGGATGCCGCCGGCGGTAACGATCCGGTCCCCAGCCTGCAGCGCGCTTAGCATGGCTTGGCGCCTCTTCTGCTGCTGCTGCTGCGGACGGATGAGGAGAAAGTAGAAAAGTCCAGCCATGACCACCAGCCACACCACGGTGCCGGTCAACTGAGGATCCACCTACCGCACCTCCCGGTCTCGGAGCTGTTCCCAGTAGTACAGGGTCTTCTGCCCCTTTCGACGTCTAGCCAGGAAAACCTTTACCCCCGGCGCGGCGTAGGCCGTAAGCTTCCCGCAGCTGCGCGGCCAAATTCTCCAAGCCGTCGCCGGCGATGGCCAGTTGTACTCTCTCCATAAGCCGGAACATGAAACGCAGGTTGTGTATGGTGGCCAGGGTCATTCCCAGTAGTTCGCCGGTCTTGAACAAGTGCCTCAGGTACGACCGGCTGAAACTGGCACAGGTGTAGCAGTCGCATCCCTCCTCCAACGGTCCGGGGTCCCGGGCCAGTCCGGCCTTCCGTACCTGCAGGGAGCCGTGGAAGGTGAGAATGGTGCCGTGCCGGGCATTACGCGTGGGCAACACGCAATCGAACATGTCCACGCCGTGCCTGACCGCCTCGACCACGTCTTCAGGAGAACCGACCCCCATTAGATAGCGCGGGCGGTCCCAGGGCAGGTGGGGAGTGGTAGTGGCGACCATCTCGTACATGGCGGGCTTGGGTTCGCCCACGCTGAGGCCGCCGATGGCATAGCCCGGGAAGTCCAGCTCTACCAGACCGCGGGCGCTCTCCTTCCGGAGATCCTCCCAGACGGCCCCTTGCACAATGCCGAACAGGGCCTGATCCTCACGGCCGTGGGCGGCACGGCACCGGCGCGCCCAGGCGGTGGTGAGCTCCACCGAACGCGCCGCCTCGCCCCGCTGGCACGGGTAGGCCGGGAAGAAATCGAAGGCCATAATGATGTCGGCACCCAGCCGGTTCTGGATGAGCACCGACTCCTCGGGGCCCAAAAAGTGCTCAGAACCGTCAATGTGGGAGCGGAACCTCACCCCGTGTTCGGTGACCTTCCTGAGGTTGGCCAGGCTGAACACCTGGAACCCACCGGAATCGGTGAGCAGGGGCCCCGGCCAAGCGGCGAACCGGTGCAGGCCGCCGGCCTCTTCTATCACTTCCGGACCCGGACGGAGGTATAGGTGATAGGTGTTGGCCAAGAGCATCGACGCGCCGGCTTCCGCCAGCTGGCGCGGTGTCATGCCCTTGACGGTGCCCTGGGTGCCCACGGGCATGAACACGGGGGTGGTGACCTGACCGTGCGGGGTCTTGAGTATGCCTAGGCGGGCATGGTCGCGCGGCGACCGCTGGGTAACGCAAAACTGTAGGGCAGTCACGGCAGTTGTTTCTCCATAGGACGTTAAGACCTGCTGTGGCCCGGCTCCCGGGCGTTCTGGGTCCCGGGCGCCGGTACACCACCGGCCTGGTATGCCCGGCCGGGTCCGGCTATCGCTGGGTCAGCACCGCCCCCCGGTAAAAATGGGCCAGGATCTGGCGGTAGTCATGGCCCAGGAGCGCCATGCCCCGGGCACCCCACTGGGACATGCCCACACCGTGACCCCTCCCCCTTCCCACCAGCGTGACGGCATGGAGGGCCGGACGGATGGCCAAAACGGCAAGCCCGCCGGCCGGCTGGGATACACCCTGGGCACCCACGACTTGGGAGCGACCCAGGGGTATGGCGGCCCGGCGACCGGCGGAGGCCAACACCTCGACGGTATGGTGGCCGGACAAGACCTGGGTGACGGGACCGGGGTTACTCATTCCCACCTGCACCTCGAAATTGGTGCTGTGCAGGCCCAGGATGGTGCGCACCTCGTTGGCGGAAAACCTCAGGGTGCGGAGGCGGCCCACCACATAGTAGTGGGTCCAGCGCCCCGACACTCCCCGGATACCGGCCGGACGGAGTGCCATCACCGCGCCGACCAGGTGACCGGCCTGCTGGAACTGGGCCCCCAGGCCCTCCGGCGTCCAGGTCACCGTCCAGTGGCGGTGAGGGGACTCTTCGTCGAAGTCTGGTACACCCGTAAGGTACGTCCGGTTGCCCCCCCACACGATGTGGGAGCTTTCCGTGTGGCCGCCGGAGCTGGAGTGATAGGTGGCCAAAATGGGCTGGCCGTGGAGGGTCAGGATCTGCCCCCTGGTCTCATCCACCGCTTGATTGGTGCGCGCCGTCTCCCGGCTCAATCCGCCGTAGACTTGATGGAGCGTGGTGGGCCACAAATCAAACACGCCCGGGCGCACCGGGGCACTCAACCGGTTGACGGCAAAAGTGCGGCAGGCGACGGCCTGAGCTCTGAGCGCCTCCAGCGGCCAGCCGGAGGGCATCTCTGCCGGCACAACACCGTACAGGTACTCTTCCAGGGGCAGGACGTTAACCAGTACCAGCCGGCCTGCCTGGCCGGGATGGACCTCCATGCGGCCCCGGTAGAGCACCCCACTCACCCGCAGGTGGTGCCCGGCGGCCGGGACGATGGTCACTACCCCGGTCTCTTCATCTCGGACCGCGCCGGCTAACGTCACCGACAACCCGGCGACCGTCCTCTGCACCAGCACCGACCCGGCCGCAGAAGTGGATGCCAGTACGTGCTGGCTCCCGCGCACGCTGAAGGCCCCGGTGGCTTCTACGGTCACCCGGGGCACATCCACGGCGATGCCCACCCGGACATCGGGATTGGTGGCTAGGCCGGACCGCGGCCAGACCAAGCCGAGGCCGACGGCGACCAAGCCGGCAGCCAAGCGCAGGGTACCTCTCCGCAACGACTTTCCTCCCGTAACTTGGGGAGCTCACCATTCCCTTCGACGAGACTCTCCACTTTCCCTGCCCTGGCCCCTCCGCCGGCCCGGGGCATCCTCGCGGCCGGGCTCCTCCGGCT
>DMHJ01000001.1 GCA_003449495.1 Clostridiales bacterium UBA8153 | reverse complement strand
CCGCAGACCGCGACTGCCAGGATGCTGACCGGGCTGTGCCGGATTTCCCGCGAGTTGCGCCGGTCTGGCACCCTGGCCGGCGTGGCCAACATCCCGCCCTTCCCGCTCAGCGCCATGCGATTCAGGTTCGCCAAGACACTGCCGCCCCGCCGCACGGTAGTAGGTGCCCGGGAAGCGATGCGGGTCTCCGAGGGTTTCCGCCAGCACCACCGGCCGACCGGGTACCGCCTGCCAGTCCCCGGCTACGTTGCGATCCGGCCCTGGTAACCGGCACCAACCTCGAACTCGTCGCCGGAGAGAAACTGCTCTTCATCTCCCGGATGCCGGTTACCTACAAGCCGGAGCAGGAAATCAAAGAGGCCGCTTTAGCCACCGGAGTCTGGCAGGACATCGGGGCTGGGCCCGGCAGCGTAGCGCGGAGCGGTATGCGGTGTGGGGACCGGGGGCATACGCGGGAGCCACCGCTACCGTCTAATCGCGGTGTACTCCTCGGCGCGGTACCCGGGCGACGAAACACTCAACCGCGAAACGCAGGGCCTGCTCCGGCAACGGTGCACCTGCGAGGCCGGCGCCTTGGCCGCCATGTCCCGGGCCCTGCACCCGCTGGCGGCCAAGGTCAGCCCGGAGGTGAGCGTCCAGCGCCCCCGGGGTACCGGCGCCAGCACGTCCGGCCCCACAAGGACGCCCCGCCCGCCAGCCGCCTGTTTGCCGCTTATGAAACGGGTTTCTGGTCCTGTCTCCAGTGGTTCCTGCGCGCAGCATAGCTGAATGGCCCAAAATACCGCCGCCAGGATTCCTCTGTGGAGCCGAACGCGTTATCGCCGTAAAAGTAGTCCACCAGGGCTTCGCGTACCCGGGCAAGTTCCTTGAGACAGGCATATCCCCTGGCGCCTGTGAGCGTCAGATCCAGTAGTTCAAGCGCACGCTCAAATGCTCGTTGGCAATAGTCGGCGTTGCCCTTCGCCCGCCAGTTCAGTGCCCGTTCTACTTCACTACCGGCGTGCGCCATCTGCTCGACCAGGGCCAACTGCTGCCAGCGCCCGGCGGCGAGTTCCTTATGCTGGAGACTTATCTGACCACCTTCTCCGCAACAACCGCTGCGACTCTGTCTCGTATCTCTCTGTTATCTATCCCGCGGCTCCTGTTGCCCTGAGACGGTCGTATGTTGATCAAGGAGTCGAATTCGACGAAATCGTCGCCGGTCATCTCCGGGTACAGGTTAATGCCCCACAGGCTGCCTTGTGCTGACCCGTTCTGAAGCAGGAGCGCTTCGAGGTCGGAGTGAAGCTCGGCATCCAGGGCGATGAGCCTCCTGTCGACATCAACCACTGCCTTGACCAGATCGCCAAACATCTCGGCCGCCATTGCGCGGACTTCCCCGATCGCGATCTTCTCGGCTACGATTCTCACCATCTCACCGCCAGCCAAAGGCTCTTACTCTGCGACAGAGCGTATCACGGTGGCGGGCACCACTCCAGTACCTCGCCGGATCATCGAGCATCTCCCTTTGTGGGCGCGGCGCGCACAATCCAAGCCGAGCCGCAAGGCCCAGCGCATTGACCCGCACTATATACGTGTGCGAACGAACTCTATAGCCTTGCCTGCCAGCCGTAGAGCTTCTTCCGCCGGTTTTTTGGTATAAACTTTGGCCGGGATGCTGCCGGGGATTCCGTTAGGGTAACGTGTGGGAATGTAGTAGCCGTCTAAAATGGCAACTTCATCTCTAAGCGTGGCAAAAGCCGGGTCAGATTGCTCTGCCCAGGTGGCCAGAGCTGTCACGGAATGGCCGGTAACGATCTGTTCTCCCCGGGCGTACAGATAAGCCTTGATGGCCTTCTCTGCCACCTGCTGGGCGATAAAGCATACCAAATGATAAACTTCGTTTTCGAACAATACCTGTGCACCAAGCAAGTCCGCCTCGGACTGCTCCAGCCAGCGCAGCCCTTCCGCCTTAGCGTTCCGCCTCATAAAGAACTATCCCCTCCCGCAACACGTTGATTAGAAACGGGTTGCTGTCTTTCATCTCCTCAAATTCTGCGGGAGTATAGACTAACAAGTCCACGGCCGCACGGGGCCTGATTTTCTCGTATAAAGCACCGATTCTGTCAGGAAAGGCGTCTTCGCTGTGCATCACTACAATCAAGTCAACGTCACTGTCCAGTCCTGCCTCACCGCGGGCGGATGAGCCAAAGTGAATGATGCGTCTGGCCCCCAGAACCATTAACTCCTCTCGAATTCTGGCCAACTCACTGCGGAGAAGAGTAAGGTTTCTCTCCCTACGCAGTTCCAGAACATTTTTCAAGATGCCCACCTCAACCGGATCATATCCCAAGTGACAGGAAAAGTATAGCAAAGTTGCTGTGGGCGGGCACCCGAAGGCATGATGCGGACTCGATGCGTTGCCCCGGCTGCGGGCAGCTCGGCGCCATCGGAGGTCAGGTGGTTTACCAGGTGGCCCGGCGGATGAAGCGGTGCGGGCCCAAGCGGAAGCGCGCTGGGGGCGATAACCTCGTCCGCCTCTTGGCCGCCGACGGCAACGGCGAACTTGACGGGCTGGCCGGCGGCGCCTGCCCGGCTCAGCCGGTCATGCCGGGGTAGGCGGGCGAGCCGGAGCCGATCCGCAAGGTCTCTGGGTCCAGCACCGGACCGGACCCGGCAGCCTGGCTCCAGGGGTCGATGCCGGACCTTTCCGGACCACCGGCGAGCAAGCTGTGGGTCAAGTAGCTGCTCCATGAACTAGGCCGCTCCGGCATCAGCGTCGCGTAGGCCGTGGAAAAACGAAATCGGGATTTACCATGGGTGACACGCACCGGCCGGGTCAGCTCCTGTCATTGACAAACCCAGGCTTTCCGATATTCTGATTATCAGAGGTGATGGACGTGGGCGGGGTTGAAACGATCAAGGTTGGCAAGCGCGGCACCGTGGTCATCCCGGTGGCTCTACGGCAAAAGTACAACATCAATGAAGGCACACTG
>DMHJ01000106.1 GCA_003449495.1 Clostridiales bacterium UBA8153 | reverse complement strand
GCAACTCCCGGCCACCAAGCTGTTGACGGCCCATCGCAGTCTGCGTTCGCCTCATGCCGGCAGGGACGAACCCCCAATACCGGCGGCGGCCGCTGGCCCGCAACAGCGCGCCTACAGGCGGCGCACCGCTGGCCACGACCTCGCAACCATAGCCCCTCGCCTGGCAAGAGAGCAGGCGTCGAAATTCTCCCCATGAGGCGGCAAGCAACGCCCGGTGGAGAGAAGGCTTCGATCCCCGCATCGAGTCACACCTCCAGCTTCTCGACGATCGCCTGGCCGTGGCGCTTGGCCATGGGGGCCGGGGCCTGGTGCAGTGCGTCCCGCCGGAGGTGTTCTGCCCGGGCATGGGCCCGGGCCCGCCGCCTGCGGGCCCGGTGCCGATGGGCCGATCCTTGCTCGCTGCCTCAACACTTCCTTTTGCCACCGCCTGAGCGGGTGCATGGCCTTCTCCAGGGCGCGCAGGCCCTCGACCACCGCACCGTCTGACCAGGTGGCCGGGCTAGTAACGCCCAAGTCGATACCAACCACCGGGCCGCGGTGCCGCCGCTTCAACTGCAGGACCAACAACTGGCACCTACCGGCGCTTCAGCGGAAGCCGGAGGCTTGGCAATCGCGGCTTGCGTCTCTGCTCGCCCGCCTCGACCACCACCGGTTGCCGTCCCGCGGCGACCAAGGCGGACTCGATGTGCTCCACACCGAAACGGCCGGCCAGTCTCGATGCTCGACGGACGATGCGACTAACCGCCGGCGTTGCCGGCAGGTTGAGCAGTGGTGACCGTCATCCGCCGCACCCCGATCCGATCTCGGCAACCATCTCGACCTGCTCATCACCGTTGCCAGCCGCGAACGTCGGGAGCCGATCTGGCTGCCTGGTCAAATCCGCCTTCTGAGCGGAGGATGAGACCGGAACACAAAGCGCCGTCGGTATCGCCTTCGCAGTTGAGAGATCATCCTCGATGACGCGGATCAGGCCCCCAGGCGTCCGCTCTACCGGTACAGGCACAATTCCATTGTGCATCCAGACGCCGGCCGTCTGATCGTCGACATCTTGTTCTCTGGCCCAAGTTGGCAACTTCTTCTCTCTTTTCATGCCCATAATTACCATTCATCTTAACAATTGTCAACCCCCTTAGAGTTTGCCGCCTGATGAGGAGGAGCACAGGCGCCAAGGGCGAACTCACCGGGGGTGACTGGGTGTGCCAAGAGAGGGAGGAAAGTACGGTGAAAGTGTTCATCTCCGCGGATCTGGAAGGCATCTCCGGCGTGGTCCACAACGATCAGACCTCCAGTGAGGGCAAGGACTATGGCCGGGCCCGCTCGCTCATGACCGGCGAGGTCAATGCGGCCGTCGAAGGCGCCCTGGCTGCCGGCGCCAGTTACGTCCTGGTCAACGACTCGCACGGTTCCATGCGCAACATTCTCATTGAGGACGTACACCCGGGCGCCGTGCTCATCACCGGTACCGGGAAGCCCCTGCAGATGGTGCAGGGCATCGACTCCAGCTTCCAGGCCGCCTTCTTTGTGGGGTACCACGCCCGCATGGGCGCCGGCGGCGTGCTGAACCACACCATATCGGGGGCATCCGTGGCCAATATCTGGGTGAACGGGACCCTGGTGGGGGAGACGGGGATCAACGCTATGGTGGCCGGATACTACGGCGTACCGGTGGTCCTGGTTACCGGTGACCAGTACCTGGCGGCCGAAGCCCGGCAGCTCATGCCTTGGGTCAACGCGGTCGAGGTGAAACAGGCCACCGGCCGCTACTCCGCCGCCTGCCTGCCGCCGGCGCGGGCCCGGGAGCTCGTCAAGGAAGGGGCCGCCCGCGCCCTGGCCGGGCTGGGCAGCGCCAGACCGTTGGTTACCGGCTCGCCGGTCACGGTCAAGCTCCAGCTGCGCGATACCGGGCAGGCCGACGGTGCCGCCCGCTTCCCCGGTGTGATGGTGGTGGATCCCCTGACCGTATCCTACACCGGCCGGGACTACTTGGAGGCCTTCCGGGCCCTTCGTTCCATGATCGCCATGTCCGCGACCTAGCGCCGTTCGGCCATTTGGGGTAATACCGGGAATCCGGTCCGGATCCCGGCCAGGCAACACCGGGACGCCGGAGGGGACCGCCCGGCCGCGCCCCCCGCCGGGGAGGCCGTTTCCGGGCCCGCTCCGTTCGCGCCGCTTCACGGCACCGGCCTGCGGTGCCGGCCGGTGCACCGGTGGTCCGTTCTTTCTGGTTCCGTAACATGGAGGATTTCCCGGAGGGCGAGAAGAAGAAGCTGTGGCCGCTGCCCCGCGGGCCGGGGTGGTACGGCCAGAAAGGAGCAGCCAGTAGCTTGCACACCCGGACTTTGACCGTAGACGACTTTATCGAGCAGAGCCTGACCCTGCGGACCTTCGGGGAAGGCCGGCCGCGGGTGCTGGTCACCGGAGGCATCCACGGAGGCGAGGCCACCGGCGTCTTTGTTGCCGACCGCCTGGTCCAGCAGCTTACCGCCTCCCCGCCGGTGCACGGGCAAGTCTCCGTGTTGTCCTTGTGCAATCCCACGGCATTCCGCCGCATGCAGCGGGCGTGTCCCTTTGACGAGCTGGATCTGAACCGTAGCTTCCCCGGCCAGCCCGATGGCTCGCCCTCCCTGGTCTTGGCCCACCTGATCACCCAGGAAGCCAAAGCTGCCGACTACATCATCGACCTGCACTGTTGCGGGGTGTATGGACGCAGCTACACGCTGGCCCTGCACCAGGAATTCGGCTTTGCCCGGGAATTCGCCGCCATGATGAGCATCCCCGTGATCGTCCAGTCCGGGGGGACCCGGGGCCAGCTGTTCGTGGAAGCCTGTCACCAGGGCATCCCGGCCATCATCCTGGAGCTGACCGGTGGAGGGTCCGGAGGTGAGGTCAGCCTGGAGGCGGCGGATGAGGCCTTAGCAGCGATCCTTGGCTTCTTCCGCCAGGCCGGACTGCTGCCCGGGCCGGCGGCCCGCCCGTCCCCCAGCTTCTATGGGAAACTCATGCCGGTCATCCCCTCTGCCAGCGGGTGGTTCATCCCCCAGCTGGTGGCCGGGGCTCTGCTGGAGGAGGGCCAGCCCATCGGCACGGTGGACGGCCAAGAGGTGCGCTCTCCGGTAGCCGGCATTGCCACCATGGTCGGACCGGCATCGTATGCGTTTCGCGGGCCGGTGGCCTTGGTGGCGCCGCGACTGCCGTAGGCGAAGGGCCGGCCGCCCCCGGGGGCGCCACCGCCTGGGACGCCAGCGCGGGTAGCTTTTGCCAAGAGTGGGCATGGGGCCCGTTTGCCTGGATGAAGGGAGAAGCACATGAAGATCATCGCCAGCACCAACGGCCGTACCGGGATCTTTGCCGCCATGGACGTGCTC
>DMHJ01000109.1:3248-7842 GCA_003449495.1 Clostridiales bacterium UBA8153 | reverse complement strand
GGTAAACTGGGCGACTAGAGGTCGTAAGCAAGGGGGCTTACCAGCGCGAAACCCGGTGAGGATTTCTAGACATTGCAGACGATGAACGCTTTCACGGTCGGATGACCGCGTACAAGGTGGCGGGCTGCACGGGACGGTTGCCGGGTCACCGGCCACAGCCCGCACCTGACTCGACGAGCACCTGCGCTGGCGTCCCACACTTCCCAACCGAAAAGGCTTTCACCGGCTACCTGGCGAACCGGGGAGTAGAACTGGAAGTGGTTGGGTAGTTCATCTGGCGGTAAGCTCAAGTTGTGACAACCTGGGGGAATGCTGATGTCCAAGGTTGAACTCCAACTCTTCGAGGAGGTCTACCCGCAAGTGGTGCCCATGGGGGAAGGCGTGGTGAACTACGCTTCGGGGCACGCCCTGGGGCAGGGTCCGGTCATTGCTCCCCACCGGGCGCCCTCCGAGACCCGGCCGCCGCAGGAACGTGTGGTGCTGGTCTGGGAACACGTTCTACGCCGGCCCCCCGATCTGAGGACTATCGGACCGCTGCTAGGAGTCAACGTGGTCGCCCCTACCTGGTTCAGTCTGGCTGGCGACCAGGGTAATCTGGTAGACCGGGCCGACCCGGCCTACGTTACTTGGGCTCACCAGCGTGGTTATGGGGTTTGGGGTGTCGTCAACAACGCTTTTGATCCTGATCGTTCCTTTGACCCCGACCGCACCCGGGCCGTCCTCACCAGTGTGGAGCGACGCGAACGCCTGATCCAGCAGATCCTGCTCTTCTGCCAGACCTACCGTCTCGACGGCATCAACCTCGACTTCGAACACGTCTATCCACAAGACCGGGATCAGCTGACGCAGCTGGCTCGGGAAGTCGGGTCACTGGCGCGGGAGATGGGCCTGGTGGTTTCCATCGACGTAACGCCCAGGTCGACCAGGCCCAACGGGTCACTGTGCTACGACCGGCGTGCCCTGGCCAACGTTCTCGACTACGTGATTCTCATGGCCTACGACGAGCACCCAGCGGGGTCCCCGGTCGCTGGTCCCGTGGCCAGTCTCCCCTGGGTGCAGACGGCGCTACTGGGGGTATTGGAGTAGGTACCCGCCGACCGCCTGCTCCTGGGCATCCCGCTATACACATACCTGTGGCGGGAGGAGCGGCTGCCTGGCGGCAGCCGGCAAGTGACGAGCCAGGTCCTGGGAATGGCGGAGCTGGAAGCCTGGCTCAACCAGACCGGGGCTGTCCGGCAATGGGATGCTTGTGCCCGGCAGTACTACGCCGAGCATAGTGAGGGAAACGTAACTCACCGGGTTTGGATCGAAGATGAAACCTCCATCGCGGCCCGGGTACAGGTGGCGGCGCAATATAACCTGGCCGGAGTGGCTGCGTGGCGCCGGGGGTTTGAGCGGGAGACCATCTGGGAGGTTATCCGGGACAACCTGGGACGCTGAGGTGGTGCGGCCGGGATCTAACCCCGCCCGCGGCGCCAGCTAATGGCCACGCTGCAGGACTGCCGGTACGGTTTTAGCCGCAACCCCGAAAAAGCGGCCGTCGCGGCTCCGCCCGGCGGCTCCCTGGGTACCCCGGAGTGCCGACGTCGTGGCAGGTCTCCCGTGGCGTTCAGCCCTCCGGGCTGCCCACCCCGCAAGCAACCCGCCGTCGAGCCTTACCGGGGGCCACCTGGATGCCCGTGCCCAATCCGGATCAGGGCCGCATCAAGATGTAGGCAGCAGGTCATGGAGCGCACAGTGGTGGTTGATGGCAGGGACCATAAGGGTCGCCACCGGGGCACAGTCGCCTCCGGGGTAGTCAGTCTGCCTGCGGGTCGCGCGGACGAGGGCCGCATCTGGCCTGGTCCGGCCAGCTCAGCAGGAGGGTCGATGCAGACCGGGCCAGGACCCGGGACCGGCCCATGCCCGAGGGCCTCGCCGCCAGCGGTCCCCGTCTCACCTGTGCCCACCGGTGGCGGCAGGCTGGTACGACTGCGGGACTGGGCCGGGGGGAGCCGCGGCGGCGTCTCCGGCCACCGTCTCTCGCCGCCCTCGCCCAGCGGGTGACCTGGCGCTACCACCGGTCGGGTCTGCCGGAACCGGAGACGCGGGCCTGCATCCAGCAGCAGCGCAAGGTGGCGGAGGTGGCCACCCCTTGTTCCCGGCTGAGGCCATGCGGCGGATCCGCCGGTGCTCCCAGGGGCTCCCCCGCCGCATTAACCACCCCGCTGTGGCTTGGCTGCGGGCTGGGTTCGCGGAGCCAAAGTCCCTCAGCGAAGAGGCCACGGGGAAGCAGGGTTGGGCAGAGGGCGAAGGAGAAGCAGTTGCCTGAAGACGGCCGGGGGTGCGGGACCCCCGTTCAAATCCCGGCAGTGGGCCACGTTAGCTGGCAAGACGGGGGCCGAACAGCGTGAGCGACGGCAGCGATGGTAGCGGGCGGTGGGTTGCGGGGTGAGGTGGACGTTGTGGCCCTGCCCCGCGGGAGTCACCGGCGGAGAACGGGGCTACTGGATCCCACGGGTTTCTCTTCAAACTGGGCCTGTCGCCTCAAGCCAAACGAGAGGTCCAGCCCAGGGTGTCAGTAAGACCCCGGGAAACTCCTGACCAGAGAATAAGCAGGGTGAATCTGGCGTATTTTCTATGGCGCCTGCGCCGGCCAAGGAGAGGGCGCTCGTGCGTCTGGAGGTGATAGTGGTGGCCCACCGGTGGCAGGTTTTAGGAATTGCGCTGGGGGTCGCGGTACATCTTCCCCATATCGGGCCGGCCTTAGCCCGGCGGGTAGGGCTACTCCTGCAGGCGGCCGGGTCGCGAACCGCGGCTAGGGGAATGCGGAAGGACTTTCCGTAAACACCACGAACCTACGAGTGCGCACCCGGCCCCGGTAGCGCCACCTGGTGAAGGGAAGATGTGGGCCCATGAACAGTCTTATCACCGAGTTTATCGACTACCTGAACAGCCAGCGCGGGCTGGCTCTGAATACCCTGGAGTCGTACGGGCGCGATCTGCGCCAGTACTCCGATTTTCTTGAGCAACACGATGCCGGTACGCTCAGCGACGCCACCCGGGCCACTGTCGTCACCTACCTCATGCACTTGCAGAAGCAGGGCAAGGCCGCTGCCACCATCGCCCGCCGCCTGGCGGCGTTGCGTGCTTTCTACCAGTACCTGGTGCGGGAGCAGCGCGTGGACAAAGACCCCACCGCCAGTCTGGAGTCACCCAAGCTGGAGAAGCGTCTGCCCAAGGTATTGACGGTAAAGGAGGTGGAGCAGCTGCTACGCCAGCCGGACCAAGCATCGCCCTTAGGTCTGCGGGACCGGGCCATGCTGGAGCTGCTCTACGCCACGGGCATACGCGTCTCTGAGCTGATATCGCTCAACTTGGGCGATGTGAGCCTGGACCTGGGTTATATGCGTTGTGTCGGCAAGGGCGCCAAAGAGAGAGTAGTTCCGGTCGGCTCCATTGCCGCGAAGTGCATGCGGGACTACCTGAGCGAGGCCCGGGGGAGGATAGTGTCTACGCCCGAGGAAAGGGCGTTGTTTGTAAATCACCATGGGCGCCGCCTTACCCGGCAGGGCTTCTGGAAGATCGTAAAAAGGTATGCGCGGGATGCCAAGATCGGCAAAGAGAGCACCCCGCACACCCTCAGGCATTCATTTGCCACCCACCTTTTGGAGAACGGGGCGGATCTCCGCTCGGTCCAGGAGATGCTGGGTCACGCCGATATCTCCACCACCCAGATCTACACTCATGTTACCAAAGGCCGCTTGAAGGACGTATACGCCCGGACGCACCCCCGGGCCTGACCCGGGGCCGGCGGCGGCCCGGTCGGGCGGGGTGGCCGGGGAGAGGAAGCGAGAGCCGTGGGGTGCCGCCGGGTCTTTGTCGTAGTCTTGGACGGGATCGGCGTGGGCGCCCTGCCTGATGCTGCCCGTTATGGCGATGAGGGTGCCAACACTCTTGCCCATGCGTTGAGCGCCCACGGGAAGGCCCAATTGCCCGTCCTGACCGGCCTGGGATTGGGCCTAGTTGAGGGAGTGGAGGGGCTGCCCCCCACCCAGCTCCCCCGGGGCGCCTACGGCCGCAGCGCGTTGCTTGCCCCCGGCAAGGACACCATCTCCGGTCACTGGGAGTTGACCGGCGTTGTCTTGGACCAGCCGTTTCGTACCTACCCCAACGGCTTTCCCAGCGACCTCATGTCCGCCTTTACCGCCGCCATCGGCAGGCCGGTGCTGGGGAATGTCGTCGCCAGCGGCACCGAGATCATCGACCGCCTGGGGAACCTGCACTTTAGGACCGGATTCCCCATTGTGTATACCTCCGCGGACAGCGTGTTCCAGGTGGCATCCCACGAGGAAGTTATCCCCCTGGACGAGCTGTACCGTATCTGTGCGGTGGCCCGGGAACTGCTCACCGGTGAGCACCAGGTAGGGCGGGTCATCGCCCGGCCCTTCCGCGGAGCACCCGGCAACTTCTGGCGCACCGCCGGTCGCCGGGACTTCGCCCTCTGCCCCCCGGGCCCGACCCTCCTGGAATTGGCCGCCCGCACCACCCGGGTCACCGCCGTGGGCAAGGTGGACGATATCTTCTCCGGGCGGGGAATCACCCAACGGTTGCC
>DMHJ01000109.1:1861-2841 GCA_003449495.1 Clostridiales bacterium UBA8153 | reverse complement strand
CTTACCCTGGCCACCCTTACCGACTTTGACACCAGGTATGGCCACCGCAATGATGTAGCCGGGTGGGTCCGCGCCCTGGAGGCATTTGACGCTTGGCTGGGTAACTGGTTGGATGCCTTCGGACCGGAGGACTGCGCGTTACTCACCGCCGACCACGGCTGCGACCCCACCTGGCCGGGCACCGATCACACCCGGGAGTACGTACCGCTACTGGTGTTTGGCGCCATGGTCCGGGCCGGGCACCGGTTGGGCACCCGGCCCACGCTGGCCGATGCCGGAGCCACCGTGGCGGAGGCGCTGGGACTGCCGGCCCTGGAGAAAGGCCTATCTTTTTGGGGGGACATTACGTGCGTGCCGCGGACATCATAGATAGGAAGCGGCGGGGCCACCGCTTGACCCGGGACGAAATCTACTGGTTCGTTCGCGGCTGCCTCACCGGGGAGGTCGCCGACTACCAGGCTGCCGCCTGGTTGATGGCCGTTGCCATCCGGGGAATGGACCCGGAGGAGACCTGGGACCTGACCGAGGCCATGGCCTCCAGCGGCGAGCGGCTGAAATGGCCCGCACGTTGGGGCCGGGTGTTGGACAAACACTCCACCGGCGGAGTGGCCGATACGGCGACCCTGGTGGTAGTGCCACTGGTGGCTTCCCTGGGGATTCCCATGGTCAAACTGTCCGGGCGGGGGCTGGGGCATACCGGCGGGACCATCGACAAGCTGGAGGCCATCCCGGGTCTCCAGACTGCGCTTAGTCCCCAGGAGATCTGCCGGATCCTGGAGGCGGCGGGCATGGTCATCGCCGGCCAAAGCGCCAGCCTGGCCCCGGCCGACGGACACCTGTACGCGCTCCGCGACGTTACGGCTACCGTAGACAGCATTCCCCTGATCGCCGCCAGCATCATGGCGAAGAAACTGGCGGCCAATGCCGCCGGGCTGGTGCTGGACGTAAAGAGCGGGAGCGGGGCCATCCTGCCCGATCTC
>DMHJ01000109.1:0-1448 GCA_003449495.1 Clostridiales bacterium UBA8153 | reverse complement strand
CTCATCACCTGCATGGAGCAGCCCCTGGGCCGGGTGGCGGGTAATGCCGCTGAAGTGCAGGCGGCCTGGGAAGTACTGGGTGGCGGTGGCCCGCCCCGGCTGGTTGAAGTCTGTGTGGCTCTAGCTGCGGAGCTGGTCGCCCTGGGACGGGATATGGCAAGGGCGGCGGCCACGGACTTGGTGCGCGAGCGACTGAGGGACGGTACGGCCCGGGTGCAGTTTTCCCGCTGGCTGCGGGCCCAGGGCGCCGACGCCGCGGTGGCTGATGACCCGGGCCGGCTCCCGGTGGCGGCCCGGGAAGCGCCGGTCATCGCTCCGGCAGCCGGATTCGTGCACCGGGTGGATGCCCGGCGGGTGGGCATGGCGGCAGTGGCACTGGGGGCGGGTCGCCGCCGTAAGGGAGATCCCATTGACCCCGGAGCTGCCGTGATCCTGGAGGTGGAGGTGGGCTCTCGGGTAGCCTCCGGCGACCTGCTGGCCCGCCTTCGTTATAGCCCCGGCGCCGAGGTCGCCGGCGCCCTCGCCGCCATGGGCGATGCCCTGGACATTGCGGCGGAACCTCCCGTCACGCTCGGACCGGTGCTGGCGGTCCTCCCTTGATACTTGGTCTCCCGCGCGGGCAAGTTGGACCCGAGGGAGGCGACGCACTGGTCGAGTCTCCACTTCTCGAGGTGCCTGGTCGCTGACTCTGCCTGCGGTGCCGGTACGGGCCGCCCCCCCGGGTATTTGCAGTCCCTTGGCCATCCAGGTGGACGCCACGTCGTCCGGCCGGGCGCCCTGCCAGCAGCAGGCGGGTGCGCGGGTTTATCCGGCCAGCGCCACCAAGTTCATGACCCTGGTCGTAGCTTTGGAAGCCGTCCAGCGCGGCCGGGTGGCGCCGGGCTCGGCCAACGATGCCGGCGTGGTGGTGGCCGAGCATATCGCCGGCAGTGAAGAGAAGTTCGTGATCATGATGAACGAGCGTGCCGCCGGCCCGGACGTGACTGGCGCCCGCCTTATCAGCCCTCATGGGTCTGCACCACCATCACCGCTACACCACCGCACAGGACCGGGCCAAGGCCGGCCGTGGGTGTGCCCGGGGCTTCTGGACTTGACCCGCAGCTACTGCACCACCTTCCGGCAAGGTACCTGCGGGCTGGACAGCTGCAACCGCCTGGTGCGGACCTACCCGGGCAGCGACGGGCTGAAGACCGGTGGTACCGGCCGGTCGGGTTTCTGCCTGCTGGCCACGGCCAAGCGCGATGAGCGGCGTTTCGTTGCCGTGGCCAGGGGCGCGGAGACGGCCGCCGCCCGGGACCGGGACAGCGTGAGACTTTCTGGACTATGCCTTCGCCAATTGCCGGCTCCATGCCGGTGGCTACCTGCGGCCAGGTATGGGGGACTCGCGGATCTTCAATGGGGTGACCGGAAGGGTGCACGCCATCGCACCTGCGGACTTCGGCGTCACC
>DMHJ01000263.1 GCA_003449495.1 Clostridiales bacterium UBA8153 | reverse complement strand
TAGACGGGTGCCGGTCGCGCCGCCGCCTGCCGGACGCCTAGGAAGGTTCCCAGGCAAAATATGGTCGCTAGCAGCGCCAACACCGCCACCATCCGGCTAGCCTTTCGCATCTTCCGAGTCCCCTTCCTACTCTCAGACTGCCCGGCAAACACTTGTTCGCCTATACCATACTCCAAACACTTGTTTGTGTCAAGCTCGTAGGAGAACTAATGTTTGATCCCGGGCTCGGCTGGCTGTATAATGTTCCTAGGGCCAAGGGCATGTAAGGAGGGATGAGTCGGTGGCCAAGAAGCATCTTTCCAGCAGGCAGAGGAAGGTCCTGGAGTGTATCAAGGAGACGGTGCGCGTCCGGGGTTATCCCCCGTCGGTCCGGGAGATCGGCGAGACGGTCGGTCTTAGCTCGAGTTCAACGGTGCATGGTCATCTTCAACGCCTGGAAGAGAAGGGGTTCATCCGGCGCGATCCGCTCAAGCCGCGGGCCATTGAGGTGTTGGATCCGATGGGTCAGGGCAGACGGTCCGTCCACGTACCGGTCATTGGGCAGATCACCGCCGGCAGCCCCATCCTGGCGGTGGAGAACATCGAGGAGTTCCTTCCCATACCTGAGCACTTCGCACCGGCCGGGGAAGCCTTCATTCTCGCGGTGAAGGGCGACAGCATGTCGGGAGCGGGGATTCTTCACGGCGACTACGTGATCATCCGGCGGCAGGCCACAGCGGACACCGGCGACATCGTCGCGGCGTTACTGGGAGACGAAGCCACCGTCAAGACTTTCTACCGGGAAGGCGATGCCATCAAACTGCAGCCCGAGAACGAGAAGTATGAGCCGATCGTGACCTCCGACGTACAGGTCCTGGGCAAAGTCGTAGGTCTCTTCAGGCGGTTGCGCTGAAGGCTCAGCTCCTCCCTATCCCAGACAGCCGGCCAGCAGCAGCTCGTTGGCCGCGATGAGCACGGCGCAATAGACGTGGTGGTAGGTCAGCCCGCCCTGGAGATAGACGGTAAACGGCTCAGCGAAGGGCCCGTCTGCGCTGAGCTCAATGGAAGCCCCTTGTACGAAAGTACCTCCCGCCATAATCACCGGATGACCGTAACCCGGCACCTCGGACGGGATCGGTGTGGCTTGGGCATCGACGGGAGAGGCTTTCTGGATCCCCCGGCAGAAGGCCCGCATCGCCTTGGCGGACTGCAGGTGGATGGCCTGGATGATGTCGGAGCGCTCATCGAGCGGACCGGGCGAGGTGGCGAACCCTAGCGCCCCGAACAGCCCCGCCGCCAGCGCCGCCCCCTTTAGTGCCCCCCCTACTACTCCCGGTGATACGAAGAGACCCTGCAGGATGCCACGATAGCCTCCGGGGGCAGCACCTACCCGGCTACCCTGTCCCGGGGCGGACAACTTCTCAGCCACCGCTTCTACCAGAGCCGTTGAACCAGCCACGTAACCGCCGCCGTCGGCCAGCCCTCCGCCGGGGTTTTTAATGAGGGAACCCGCCACCAGGTGCGCGCCCAGATGCCCCGGCTCAACGGCTTGTACCAGCTCGCCGTAGCAGTTGTCCACCATGATGATGGTGCCGGGACAGGTGACACGGACGCGGGCTATGAGGCGCCCCAGCTCCCCCAGGGTGAGCGGAGGCCGGTGGGAGTACCCGGATGAGCGCTGCAGGTAGACCAGGCGGGGGGTCTCGTACAGCGCCTCCTCCACTGCCGAAGCTGGCGCGTCCAACTCGACTTGCCGGTACTTCACCCCAAATTCGGCCAAGCTACCCCCGGCAGCCCGGAGGCCGATGACCCCCTCCAGCGTTCCGTACGGTGCACCAGTAAGCGATAGCAAGGTATCACCGGGCCGGAGCACTCCCCACAGGCAAGCGGACAGGGCATGGGTCCCGGACAAAAAGTGCGGGCTTACCAGCGCCGCCTCGGTGCCGAAAACATCGGCGAAAACCCGCCCCGACTTTTCCCGGCCCAGGTCATGATAGCCGTAGCCGGTGCTCCCCACCAGGTGGCCGGTGGCCACCTGGTGGCGGCTGAACGCTCTCATAACTCGAGCCTGGTTCACCCGGGTCAGCCGGTCTATCCTGGCAAACACTTCCCCCAGGCCGCGCTCGACTTGTTCCGCCAGCCCCAGCAGGCCCGGGCTTACTTGGTAGTAATCGGACAGGATGGGGGACAGCTCCGGGACGTCCATGGCGCCTATACCTCCAATTGCCGGCGGACTCTGCCGGCCCAGGCGCGTGGGAGCTCCGCCTCCACTACCACGCCGGTCTCTTCGTAGCGTTGGGCCAGCACCTTACCATACTCATGAACTAAGTCCAAGACGGCGGCTCTGCCGTAAGGGATACGCAGGGTGAGCTGCTCCCGGGTATTGGCCAACTCGCGCTCTACGGCGGCCAACAGCTGCGCAAGACCCTGTCCGGACCGGGCGGCCACGGTCACCGCCGGTTCCCAGCGGGCGGCCAGGGCCTCGGCCGCCGCCTCGCCGATGAGGTCGCACTTGTTCAACACCGTCAGTATGGGTCGGTCCGCCGCCTCCAACTGGGTGAGCACCTCAACTACCGTGGCCACCTGGCCTTCCAGCTCGGGGCTGGAGGCATCCACCACGTGTAGTAGCAGGTCGGCCTCACCCACTTCTTCAAGAGTCGCCCGGAAGGCCGCCACCAACTCGTGCGGCAGCTTTCTGAGAAACCCTACGGTATCGGTCACCACCACTTGCTGGCCATGGGGCAGTACCAGCTGGCGGGTCATGGGATCCAAAGTGGCGAAGAGCTTATCCTCGGTCAAGGCGTCGGCACCGGTCAAGGCGTTGAGCAAGGTGGACTTGCCGGCGTTGGTGTAGCCCACCAGGGCCAACACCGGTGTGCCGCCGGAATGGCGTCCTTCCCGCCGTAGCCGCCGCTGGCGCCGGATCAGCTCCAGCTCGGCCCTGAGAGACTCTATGCGCCGCCGTATCTGCCGGCGATCCACTTCCAGCTTGGTTTCGCCAGGTCCCCGGGTCCCGATGCCGCCGCCCAGCCGGGAGAGTTCCACACCGTGCCCGGTGAGCCGGGGCAGTAGGTAGGTGAGCTGGGCCAGCTCTACCTGGGCTTTCCCTTCCCGGCTCTGGGCGCGCGCTGAGAAGATCTCCAGGATGAGCTGGGTTCGATCCAGTACCCTGCCGTTTACCACCTCTTGGATGTTCCGCACCTGGGACGCGCTGAGCTCGCCGTCAAACAGCACGGTGTCGGCACCGTGACGCTCTCGCTCGGCCTCAATGGTCTGTAGCTTGCCTTTACCCACGTAGGTGGCTGCATCCGGGCCGGTCCGGTCTTGAATGATACGACCGCATTCACGCATGCCCGCGGTGTCGGCCAACCGCTCCAGTTCATCCAGGGATTTTTCCACGGCCCAAGGGGATTCGCCGCCGGTGATGGCCACCAGAAGCGCAAGGCTGGAGGTGATGGGAGTAACATCGTGCACTCGGTTCCCAGGGACGGTAACCACCTCCCGGCAATTGGCACCTGTAACCATTATATCACGAGTCGCCGCCCGAGTGACAGCCTCTGCTCTAATCGTCAATGCTGACGTACGGTGGTGCCAGACGGCTATGGGAGCTGCATTCTGGACGCTGATTGACGATAATGTTGCTGGCGGTTCCCCCATTGGTGCTCCCGCACCTGCTCCGGCTGGAGCTGGCGCAACGCCCGGGCTGCTTGCCCAACCCGGGGTAGCCACCTGTCCTGTAATGCGATGATGAACTGCCAGTGATTGATACTGGCGGCAAAGCGCTATCACCGGACCGTTGGCATAGAGCCCAGCGAGCAATAGGGTGATGGGCAGGCGCGGGAACCGCCCTTTCAGCCACTGCGCCAACCGATAGCAGGCTTTGAGTTCGCCATCCGGCTTGGCCTTGGCCGCCTCCCCATCGGCATACTCCAAAAACTCCGGCTGCAGCGAGAGGTTGATCCCGCCCGGCAACACCAGGCTTGCCTCCAAGCAGTAGACGTAGAACTGGGGCTTGGCAGCCCCCGAAGCGCCAACCTGCCGCTGCAGCGCCTCTGCGGCCCAGGGCAGGGCACGGACAGAGGCATGGGAAAGACAGGTCCACCGTCTGCAACTTGAACGCAACGTCTTGGAAGTGACGGCAGC
>DMHJ01000023.1 GCA_003449495.1 Clostridiales bacterium UBA8153 | reverse complement strand
ACGGGGATGACTTCTGCGGCCGTACCGGTCAAGAAGCATTCCGTGGCCACATGCACGTCGTAACGGGTAATGAGCTTCTCTTCTGCGCGGATGCCCAGGCGGCCGGCCAGCTCCAAGATGATATTACGGGTGATCCCCTCCAGGATGCCGGCGGAAGCCGGAGGCGTGACCAAGATGTCCCGGGCATCTACCAAGAAGATATTGTCTCCGGTTCCCTCTGCCACGTACCCGTCATGATTGAGCATGAGCACTTCGCTATACCCGGCCAGATTGGCCTCGAGTTTGGCCAGGACGTTGTTGAGGTAGTTCAAAGACTTGATGCGAGGGTTGACCCCCTCGCAGATGTTGCGGCGGGTGGCCACCGTCATGACTTTGAGGCCGGTGGTGTACAGCTCGGCCGGGAACAGCTGGAGGGCCGCGGCGATGACCACCACGACAGGATGCGGGCATTTCCGCGGGTCGAGATCCAGGTCGCCTTCTCCCCGGGAGACCACCACCCGGATGTAGGCCTCCCGCAACGCGTTGCGCCGGCAGCTCTCGACGATGATCTGCCCCATTTGCTCCGGGGTCACCGGTATTTCCAGCATAATGGCTTTGGCCGAGTCGTAGAGCCGGCGGACATGGGCATCGAGTTTGAACACCCGGCCGTGATAGGCCCGGATCCCCTCAAAGACACCGTCGCCATAGAGGTAGCCGTGATCGAAAACGGAGACCTTGGCTTCTTCCTTGGGTACGAAGCGACCGTCAAGGTAGATGAGCATGCTTGACATCCCCCTCTTCACTCAGTTGAACAACGGCCCGGACCACGGCGTCTCCCATCTCCGCAGTGGACAATCCCCTTTCTCCGCCGGCGGCCAGATCTTTGGTGCGATAGCCTTGCGCCAGAGTCTTGGCCACCGCCGCTTCCACCAGTCCGGCCTCTTCCTTCAGTCCTAGAGCATGCTCCAGCAAAAGGGCCGCGGATAGAATGGCCCCGATGGGGTTGGCGATGCCCTCTCCGGCGATGTCCGGCGCC
This sequence comes from Clostridiales bacterium UBA8153, assembly GCA_003449495.1. Taxonomy (GTDB): domain Bacteria; phylum Bacillota; class Sulfobacillia; order UBA8153; family UBA8153; genus UBA8153. Next base: position 4,004 of record DMHJ01000023.1, on the reverse strand, counting down.
GAACCGTGCACCGGCTCGTACAAGCCGCCCCGCGCCGGTCCCAGGCTGGCCGAAGGCAGTAAGCCCATGGAGCCGGCCAAGACCGCGCCCAGGTCAGATAGGATGTCGCCGAAGGTGTTCTCGGTCAGGATGACATCAAAATGGTGGGGGGAGTGGACCAGGCGGGCGGCCGCATCATCTACGTACAGGTGGCCGACCTGAACCTGGGGGAAGGCGGCGGCTTCTTCCTGGACCACTTCCCGCCAGAGCCGGGAGCACTCCAGCACATTGGCCTTGTCCACCGAAGTAAGCCGCCGGCGCCGGCCGGCGGCCAGCGCCAAGGCGACGCGGGCGATGCGGGCGATTTCATGGTTGTTGTAGGTCATGGTATCCCGGGCCGTGATGGTACCATCTTCTCCGGTGGTACGTTCCCGGGGCTCGCCATAGTAGAGACCTCCGGTGAGCTCCCGGCAGATGACCAAGTCAATGTCGCCGGTCGGACGCCGCAAGGGGGAAACGGGGACCAAGGCCGGGTGGAGCCGGACGGGACGCAGATTGGCGAAGACTCCCAGGTGCCTGCGGAGCCGCAGCAACCCCTGCTCCGGCCGGAGCCGCAGCGGCAGGCCGTCCCACCGGGGCCCGCCCACTGCTCCCAGGAGCACCGCGTCGCTCTGCCTGCACAGCTCCAGCACGAACTCGGGCAGAGGATCGCCCCATGCCTCCACGGCCGCGCCCCCGCAGGGGGCCTCCCGGAACTCCAAGCTCCTTCCGGTGCACGCAGACACGGTGGCCAGGACCTTCACGGCTTCCCTGGTCACTTCCGGGCCCACGCCGTCGCCAGGCAACACGGCTAGCTGCCGGCGCACGAGTTTCCGCCTCCTGCCATGCGCTGCCGGACGTACGGGACTAGGCCACCGGCGGCGATGATCGCCTGCATGAATTCCGGGTAAGGCGTGACGTTGTAGCTGAGACCCCGGTGATGCAGCCATCCCCCGGCCAGGTTCACCTCTAGTTCATCGCCGGTCGCAGCCACCTGGGCCAGCTGCGGGCACTCCAGCACCGGCAGGCCGATGTTGATGGCGTTGCGGAAGAAGATGCGGGCAAACGACGCCGCCACCACGCAGTAGATGCCCGCAGCTTTGAGGGCCAAAGGGGCGTGTTCCCGGGAACTGCCGCAGCCAAAGTTGTCTACAGCCACCAGCATATCCCCGGGTTGTACGTTCTCCCGGAAGGCCGGGTCCAGATCCTCCAGGCAGTGTCTGCGCAACGTCGCCGCTTCGTGGGTGGTCAGGTAGCGGGCGGGAACGATGGCGTCGGTATCCACGTTGCTCCCGTACTTCCAGACTCGCCCCCGGTGCGTGCCGTGGATGCTCATGTACCTACCTCCTCGGGGTGGGCGATGCGGCCCAACACGGCGCTGGCGGCGGCCACCGCGGGTCCGGCCAGGTAGACTTCGCTGGTGGGGTGACCCATGCGTCCCACAAAGTTCCGGTTAGTGGTGGCCAGAGCCCTCTCTCCTGCCGCCAGCACTCCCCCGTGGGCACCCAGGCAAGGACCGCAAGTGGGAGTCGAGACCGCCGCGCCGGCGGCGATGAACGTCTCCATGAGTCCGGTGCGCACTGCCTCCAGGTAGACGCGCTGGGTGGCCGGGATGACCAGGAGCCTCACGTAGGGGTGAACCGTACGGCCCCGTAAGAGCTCAGCCGCCACCTGCAGGTCTTCCAGGCGCCCGTTGGTGCAGGAGCCGATGACCACCTGATCGATGGTCACGCCGCCGGTAGCGCCCACCGGCCGGACCTGGGCGGGAGAGTGGGGGAAAGCCACCTGGGGCTCCAGATGGGAAACATCCCACTCATAGACCCGGGAGGCCGTCCACCCGGGATCCGCCTGGAACAGGAGGGGCTCGCCCCTAAACCGGCCGCGTACGTAATCCAGGGTGACCTGGTCGGCAGCGATCAGGCCGGCATCGGCGCCGGCTTCAATGGCCATGTTGCATACGGTCATGCGCGCGTCCATGGACAGGGCGGAGACGGCAGGTCCGGCAAACTCCATGGCCCGGCCGGCGGCCCCATCGCACCCGATTTGCCCGAGCGTGAACAGAATGAGATCCTTGCCGCCCACCCAGCGAGGGAGCCGGCCGCAGTAGATGAAGCTATCCGTGAGCGGCACTTTCAGCCAGATTTGGCCGGTGGCCCACGCCCCGGCCAGATCAGTGCTGCCTACCCCGGTGGCGAAGGCCCCCAGTGCCCCGTAAGTGCAGGTGTGGGAGTCGGCCCCCACCACCAGCTGGCCCGGTCCCACCAGTCCTTGTTCGGGCAGGAGGGCGTGCTCGATGCCCATCCTCCCTACTTCATAGTAGTGAGGGATGCCTTGCCGTCGCGCGAACTCGCGCAGGATCTGGGCCTGACCCGCAGAGGCCAGGTCCTTGTTGGGCACGAAGTGGTCGGGTACCAGCACTACTCGCCCGGGATCCTTTACCCGCTCCACCCCCATCCTTGCCAGTTCGGCGATGGCCAGAGGCCCGGTCACATCGTTGGCCAAAGCTACGTCTACATCGGCCCAGACCAACTCGCCGGGCTCGACCTCTCTGCCCACCGCCCGGGCCAGCAGTTTCTCTGCCAGGCTCCTGCTCATGGCCCTTCCTCCTCTTTGACCGCTTCCGCAGCCAGGCCCTTGTTCACGGCGGCCAGGTAGGCCCGGGCGCTGGCCTCCAGGATGTCCGGGCTCACCCCGCGTCCGGTGTGCACTCCTCCCCCGCCCTGTACCCGCACGGTTACCTCGCCCAAGGCATCCTTGCCCGCGGTCACAGCCTGCAGCGAGTATTCCAGGAGGTCATGGTTGCCGCCCACGGCCCGGTCGATGGCCCGGTACAGGGCGTCCACCGGCCCCTGGCCTACCGCTGCTTCGCACACGGCCCCGCCGGGACCCGCCAGGTGGACGGTGGCGGTGCTCAGGGCTTGGCTACCGCTGACGACCTGGAAACCTTCGAACCGGAAGACTTCCGTCGGCACCATCAGCTCATCCTCCACCAGTGCCAAAATGTCCCGGTCTGTGAGCTCTTTCTTGCGGTCGGCCAGCTCCTTGAACCGCGTGAAGACCCGGGACAGCTCGTGGTCGTCCAGCTGGAACCCGGCGGCGGACAGGTGCTCGCGGAGAGCGTGTCGGCCAGAGTGTTTGCCCAGCACCAGGCTGCCCCCGGTCAGCCCGATATCCTGGGGGCGCATGATCTCGTAGGTGGTGCGTTCCTTGAGCACGCCGTCCTGGTGAATACCTGACTCATGGGCAAAGGCATTGGCGCCCACGATGGCCTTGTTAGGCTGCACCCTCATGCCGGTCAGGGAAGCTACGAGACGGCTGATGCGGTGGATGTGGTGGGTGGCCACGGCGCTGGCCAGCTTCAGGCAATCGCCGCGGACCTTGAGTGCCATCACCAGCTCCTCCAGGGCCGCGTTCCCCGCCCGCTCTCCGATGCCATTGACGGTACACTCCACCTGCCTGGCTCCAGCCTGCAAGGCCGCCAGGCAATTGGCCACGGCCAGCCCCAGATCATTGTGGCAGTGCACACTCAGGACGGCCCGTTCGATGTTGGGGACATGCTCCAGGACCCCGCGCAACAGGAGATAGAACTCACCGGGGGTGGTGTATCCCACGGTGTCCGGAACGTTAATGGTGGTGGCTCCTGCCTCAATGGCGGCGGAGAGAATCCGGTAGAGGAAGGCCGGGTCAGTGCGGGTGGCATCCTGGGCCGAGAACTCCACATCCGGGCAGTAGCGGCGGGCATGTCTCACGCCCGCCACCGCCATTTCCAACACTTGGTCCGGGCTGCGCTGCAGCATATAGCGCATGTGCACGTTCGACGTAGAGACGAAAACGTGCAGGCGCGGTCGCTCTGCACCCCTTACAGCCTCCCACGCCGCGTCAATATCACCGGCGGTGGTGCGTGCCAAGGCGGCGATCACCGGGCCCTTGACCTTCCGGGCTACTGCGGCCACGGCCCCGGCATCGCCCGGCGATGCCACCGGGAA
>DMHJ01000130.1 GCA_003449495.1 Clostridiales bacterium UBA8153 | reverse complement strand
GGTCGGTCTGACATCCATGCGTTTGAGCGCATTGACGGTGCCGGGAGTCTCCATGGCCATGAAGCCGGCCAGGGCCAGGATGGTAAACAGGTGTACGCCCAGCTGGGTCCAACCCCGGGCACTGAAGATCACCCGGCCGCCGGCCATTACGGGTTCCACTTCCGGAAACAGCAGCTCGGCACCGACCAGCATGATGGCACCTATGACCAGAAGCGCGCGCTTGCCGCTCATCTGAGATCCCTCCCCGGTCCAAAGATCACTAGGATCTTATGGGGGTAGGTGACGCGTATGACTGCCGGCCGCTACAGCACCCACTTTCTCCGCGCGGTGACCCCGGGGAAAGCCGAAAGTTCTCCCGCTGAAGCCAAGCAGGCAGGGCCTTGGCCTTGCCTGCTGGGGTCGGGGAAGTCCGGCCCACCCGGCCGGGGGAGAGGTCAGTAACCCGCGGCGTGGCCGTCCTTGCGGGGATCGGACCCGGCGAAGAGCACCCCGCGGCGGTGGTCGATGACGATGACCTGTCCACCGCCGAAGCCGGCGGCTTGGCTGTCCTGATGGGGCACGAGCTGGTGACCCCGGCGGGCCAACTCCCCTTCCACGCCGGCGTCGAGAGGCTCCAAGGCCACGCGACGTCCGTCGAAATACCGGAAGCGCTGGGCATCTAGTGCCTGCTGGGGAGTGAGACCGAAATCCACCAGGTTGCATACCACCTGCAGGTGACCTTGGGGCTGCATGCTCCCGCCCATGACGCCGAAACTGCAGACGGGAACCCCGTCCTTCATGATCAGGGCCGGAATGATGGTGTGATAGGGTCTCTTGCCCGGAGCCAGGCAGTTGGGGTGACCCGCTTCAAGCGTGAAACCCCGGCCCCGGTTCTGCAGCATGATACCGGTATCACCCGCCGTAACCCCGGAGCCGAAAGGGGAAAACAAGCTGTTGATGAACGAGACGGCGTTACGCTCAGCGTCCACCACGGTAAGGTACACCGTGTCGTCTCCCGCCGTTCCCGTATGCGTGCCGGCCGCTGCCTGCGGCTGTATGAGGGACCGGCGCTGTTCGGTGTAGGCTTTGGACAGAAGCTCGGCCACGGGAATGTGGGCGTGCTCCGGGTCGGCGATGTATGCGTGGGCATCGCCGAAGGCCAGCTTCATGGCTTCGATGAGCAGGTGCAGGTACTCCCCGGTGTTATGACCCAGCCGACCGAGGTCGAAGCCCTCCACCAAGTTCAGGGCCAGCAGGGCGGCCAAGCCCTGGCCGTTGGGCGGGCACTCGTAGATGTCATACCCGCGGTAACGGGTGCTGATGGGTTCCACCCAGGTGCTGGTGTGAGCAGCCAGGTCCTCTCCGGTGATCAGGCCGCCGTGACGCCGGCTGCATTCTGCGATGCTCCTGGCGATGGCGCCGTGGTAGAACTCCCGGCGTCCTCCCTGGCCGATGGCTTCCAGGGTATCGGCCAGCTCCGGCAACCGGAAGAGGTCGCCCACTTCCGGCGGCCGCCCTCCCCTCAGGAAGGTGCGGGCACTGTGCGGGCACGAGGCCAGCTTGGCCGCGTTGCGCTGCCACGATTCCCCCAACACCTCGTAGACGGGAAAGCCCTCGCGGGCGAAGGCGACGGCGGGGCGCAACACCTGGGCCAAGGACATGCGGCCGTACTTCTCCAACAGGGTCTGCCAGCCGTCCACAGCCCCGGGGATGGTTACGGACAGGATACCCTGGTCGGGCATGGACCGGTAGCCCTGGGCCCGGTACAATTCCGCCGTGGCTTGCAGCGGCGACCGGCCGCTACCGTTCAAGGCCACCAGCCCGTTCTCCCGGGTCGACCAGGCCAGAACGAACATGTCCCCACCCACGCCCGTGGACATGGGTTCCACCACCGCCAGGGCTGCGGCCGTGGCCACGGCGGCATCAAAAGCGTTACCACCGGCCTTGAGGATGTCAAGGCCCGCGCCTGAGGCCAGGGCGTGGCTGGAGGCTACGCAGCCCCGGGTACTCATCACGTTAGACCTGCGGGAAGGAAACTGGAGCCCGGGGGAAGGAAATCCACTGTCAAACACCGGTATCACCTCGAGCGCAATTTCGGCACACGAAGCAGTTCTCCCTGCCCCCCATTCCGGCGGGGAAAGGTGCCGGGACCCCGGCCTCCCCTACTCCCCGGCGGTGCTCACCTCCCGCGACACATCCCGTTCCAGCCGGTACTGCATGGTGTATAGCTTGTGATAGGTTTTTCTCCGGGACAGCAGCTCCCGGTGGGTGCCGCGCTCGACGATGGCGCCCCGGTCGATGACCAGGATCTGGTCGGCCTGCTCGATAGTGGACAGGCGGTGGGCGATGACGATGGCCGTGCGGCCGGCCAGCAAGGTGCGCAGTGCGGCCTGCACTACCCGCTCGGTAGCGCTATCGATGTGGGCCGTGGCTTCATCCAGGATAAGCACCCGGGGGTCGGCCAGCAGTGCCCGGGCAAAGGCCAAGAGCTGGCGCTGCCCGCTGGAAAGGGCCGCTCCCCGTTCCTGTACTTCCGTGTGGTAGCCGTGCTCGGTGCGCATGATAAAATCGTGGGCCCCTACCGCCCGGGTCGCAGCTTCCACTTCCCGGTCGGTGGCGTCGGTCCGGCCGTACCGGATGTTTTCGGCGATGGTCCCCGAGAACATGAACGTATCCTGGAGCACGATGCCGAACTGGCTGCGCAACGAAGCCAGGGTGACCTGGCGCAGGTCTTGGCCGTCAATGCGCACCACGCCCCGGGTGGGGTCGTAGAACCTGGCCACCAGGTTGGCGATGGTGCTCTTGCCACCACCGGTAGGACCAACCAAGGCCAGGGTATCCCCGGCCTTCGCGGCAAAAGTGATGTCGTGGAGCACTTCCTCGCCGGCCTTGTACGCGAAAGAGACACCGTCAAACTCAATGTCGCCGGCGATGCGCCCAATGGGTTGGGCACCGGGCAGGTCGTAGACTTCGGGCTCGGTATCCAGAAATTCGAACACCCGCTCGGCCGAGGCCATGGCCGAAAGCATCTGGCTGTAGACCCGGCTGAAGGTGCTCACCGGGCCCCAGAACCGGTACAGGTAGGTGATGAAGGCCAAGAGAAAGCCAACGGTCAGCTCTTCGCGCAGCACGGCCCTGGCTCCGAACACGTACACCAGAACCGTACCGACGACCCCCACCATCTCGCTGGCGGGCCAGAACACCAACTCGAGCTTCACCGTCCGTAGGAACGAAGCCATGGTGCGGCGGCTGATCTTGTCAAACCGGGCCGAGTTGGTATCGTGCCGGCCGAAAGCCTGGATCACCTGGATACCGGTGAGCGTCTCGTTCAGGTGCGCGTTCATGCTGGAGATGGCTTTACGCGTATTGGTCCAGGCCGTCTCCATCCTCCCCCGCAGCCGGGTGAAGCAGTAGACCAGCGCAGGCAGTACACAGAAGGAGAGCAGGGCCAGCTGCATGTGCATGGATAGGAGTATGATCATGGTGGCCAACAGCGAAACCGCCTGGTTCACCACTTGGACCACGCCGCTATTCACCAGCTCGCTGATGTGGTTCACGTCGTTGGTCAGCCGGGACATGATCTTGCCGACCGGGCGTCCATCGTAGAAAGAGAACGACAGCTTCTGGATGTGCTCGAACAGTCGCTGCCTCAAGTCAAAGAGCACCCGCTGTCCGGTCCAGTTCATGGTACGGATCTGCACGTAGGCCGCTGCCCAGGCCAGGACGCGCAATGCCAGTACCACCAGGACGAACCGGTTGACCAGCCCTAAGTCCCGCCCGGCGATGCCAAGGTCGATGACCGCCCGCATCAGCAAGGGCTCGGCCAGGTGCACGCCGGTAATGGTCATCATCATGGCTCCACCGATCAGCACCCGCTTGCGGTAGGGAGCCGCAAAGCCGATCATGCGGCGGAAGTACCCATAGTTGAAGGGTTTCTCTTCGTCTTCCTGCTCTTCTTCTTCTATGCCCAGCTCCTGGTCATCAGACAACCGGCGTCACCTCCTCTTCCCCCAGTTCCGCGACTTCCGCCTGCCCCTCGAGTTGCACGGCGAAAATGCTCCGGTACACCCCGTCCACTCCTACCAGCTCGGCGTGGGTGCCCAGCTGGACCACCCGGCCATGTTCGAGCACCAGGATGCGGCCGGCAGCTTTGACCGTGGACAGGCGCTTGGCAATGATCACCGTGGTGCGGTCCGCCATCACCTCTGCCAAGGCGCCCTGGATTAGCGATTCCGTCTCTGTGTCCACACTGGCGGTAGCCTCATCCAGTATCAAGATCCGTGGGTTCACCAGCAAGGCCCGGGCCAGCGCCACCCGCTGTTTCTGCCCCCCCGACAGCCCGATGCCCCGCTCGCCCACCAGACTTTCGTAGCCCTCGGCCAGCTCGTCGATAAACCCGTGGGCCTGGGCCATGCGCGCTGCCTTCTCGATCTCCTCCTGGGACGCCCCCGGGTTACCGAAGGCGATGTTCTCCTTCAGGGTGGCGGAGAACAAGAATGACTCCTGGAGCACCAAGCCGACCTGGCGCCGCAGGGAGTCCATGGTCACCGACCTCAGGTCATACCCATCGATGAGGATCCGCCCGGCGGTCGGATCGTGGAACCGGCAGAGCATGCTGATAAAGGTGCTCTTTCCGGAACCGGTACCCCCGACCACCGCCAATGTCTCGCCCGGCCTGATCTCCAGGCTGATGTCCTTGAGCACTTCTTCCACGCCGTCATCGAACATGAATGAGACGTCTTCCATGATGATGTGGCCGCGAACGGGAGGAAGCTCCACGGCACCGGGAGCATCGCTCACCTCGGGCCGCTCATCGAGCACCTCGAACAGCCGGGGTGCCGCCCCTAAGGCCCTCCCGGCCAAGTTTACCAGCCAGCCCATCATTTGGATGGGCCAGATCAGAGCCCACAAGTAGCGCTGGAAGGCCACCAGCTCGCCCAGGCTCATCCGCTCGAGCACCACTTCCCGGGCACCGAACCAGATGAGCACCACGGCGCTGAGCCCGCCCAGGAAGTCCATGAACGGCTGGGCGGCGGCCTCAATATCCGCGCGCTCCAGGTTACGCTGGAGGAAGTCGAGATTGCGTCCCCTGAACTTGCCCCCCTCGGTGTCCTCTCGGGCGAAGGCCTTGACCACGCGTACCCCGCTGATGTTCTCTTGGAGGGTAGTAGTGAGCTTCCCCATGTACTCCCGTATCCGCTCCCAGGCAGGCCGGATCCTCATGCGGAACCTGACTACCGTAGCGATGAGCACCGGTGAGGTGGCCATGGTGACCAGGGTGAGGCGCCAGTTCATACGCGAGAGGATGACCACCACCACCACGAAGACCAGCACGGCCTGGACCATTAGCAGCGCGCCGAAGCCAAGAAACTGATGTAGGCTGTCGACGTCGCCGGTCAGCCGGGACATGAGCTGTCCCGTCTTGATGCGGGCAAAGTACGTGGGGGAGAGGGTCTGCAGGTGCGCGTGGAGCTGACGCCTCAGATCATACATCACGCGCTGTCCCACCCACTCTTGCAGGTACCACTGGAGGTAGGTGGCAGCGGCCCGTACTCCCTGGGTAAGGAGCCTGATGAAGGCGATGAGATATAGGAACGCCAGGTCGCCCTGGCCGATGGCCCGGTCTACGATCAGGCGCAAGAGGTAGGGAGGTATCATGTCGGTGGCCGTGGTGATGGCCATGGCCAGGAACACTACGATCAGCTGGAGCCAGTACGGCTTCATCATTCTCAGCAGGCGGCGCGACGGTTTCACTGGACTACCTCCACTGTGGTGAGGGAAGCCTTCACCACCAAAAGCGAGGGCCGTGTCGACCCGACGGTCGGCACGGCCCGTTGGGTCCCAGAAGCGATCACATGGTTTCCGTCCTCAGGTCGGACACTGGAACGCGGGAGAGTGGGACGCCGGTCCATGCGATTCCCACACCGGCACCCCGGCGCCCAGCTGCCGCGTTTGCGACACCGGGGCCATTCCGAGGCCCACCCGCCCGGGTGGGGACATCCCGTTCACACCCAGCCAGCTGCCGAATCATGGCCAGCATCACCGCCTCACCCCCTACTTCCCAGCAGTTAACAGATTCCCAAGCGAGATTCTACCACGCTTCCTGATTGGTGGCAAGGCTAACCTTCGCCCAGCTACACAGTTCCTCCCGGGCCGGAGTGGAAAAGACACGAGGCTGCCAAAGAAGGTACGGTGACGGCCGAACGGGTCGAAGGCGTTGAAGTAGGACGTTAAGCGCCCAAGGGATGGGCCGGGGCCGGATTCGACCCGGCCTGCGGGGGTTAGCCGCGTGGAGAGGCCGCGTCCGGGCACCCGGAAACTACTGCAGCCCCGGCTTCCGCGTTGGCGGTTGGTCTTAGGCCGCCACCAGGCCGCGGAGCCGGTCCAGGCGCTGGATGCGTACCCGGCCCGGCGCCCTGGCCAGCATCACGCTCAAGGCCACGGTGCATCGTAGGTGCATTTGCTTCAAGCCCCGGATAAAGTGCTCCTCCAAGCCAAACCCCCGATCCTTCTTGGAAGAGTACGCGAATGGGCACCCCGTTTCAAAGCCGTTCGGATAGCGGGCCCGCAAATGAGACCTATCCAGGTTGGTGCCAGTCTAACAGCTCTTCGCTTATCACAGCCTTCGCCGAAAGCAGCTTGAGCAACTCGAGAAGAG